>JAHYJF010000118.1 GCA_019428955.1 Burkholderiaceae bacterium | reverse complement strand
CATGCTGGTGTCTGTATTCTTCGTCATGGCGTGATCTCCTTGGCGGTTGCAGCCGCCGGTTGGGTGGGTTTGGTTCACCCGGAGATTGCGCCACCTTCAAATTTCCACCACCTTCGCGACACAACCCTGGGAAGGCGTCACCGGCACTCACAGCGAGCTTAGCAAACTGGCGGCTCAACCTCGGGTGATTGAAGCGCCTCTCACGAGGCCACACCTGCAACATCAGCGGCTGAATTACTTTTTGCCATGACGCTTCCTGCCCTTCCTCCATCTGCCTAGTGGTTCGGCGAAGATGGTTAGCCCGGGATGCGTCTCTTCAAGCCGATTCGGTCATCTTCAGTACAAAAAAGTGCAAAAAAAACACAAAAATGATCGCTCGAACCAAGCGGAGATCATCGAATGGCGGCCGCGCCATACAAAAACATACTATGAAACAACATCTTAAATGTTGTAATGAGATGATGAGCAGATTCTTCTTGGCGCGTCGGCTTTCCGTGTGTATCTATTTCTGTATCCAGAAATTCCCGTGAGCAGCGGGCCAAAGGTGGACCACAATGAGAAAGTTTCTTGTCGCTTCGGCGATGATTGACGCGTCAACGACCGCCGCGTTGGCAGAGTATCCCGAGCGTCCGGTTGACATGATCGTGGCGTTCAGCGTCGGCGGTGGAGCCGATGTATGTTGCCGCGCTTACCCTCGCGCCGTTCATCGAAAAGCATCTGGGTAACGACGCGTCGATCGTCATCGTGAACAAACCTGGCGCGGGTGGCGAAATCGGTTTCACCGAACTGTCCCTAGTGGAGGCGCACGGCTATCGGGTATCGTAATGGCGCATATGTCGACAGGATCGAAGAGAAGGAGATTGATCAAACATGGCGAACACGAGCAAGGAAAGAGCGCTGACGCCACCAGAGCGGCTCACGCAGGGATGTGAGCGTCCGTGGGAGGTAGCCCTCGCGCCGTTCCGGGTTGCGCCGAACGTCTATTACGTGGGCAATAGCTGGGTTGGTGGCTACCTCATCCGTACTGATGAAGGGCTGATCCTGATCGACACCACGATGCACGCTCAGCTCTATCTGGTGTTCGAAAGTATCCGGCAGCTTGGCTTCGATCCGCGGGATATCAAGCTTATTCTGGTGTCCCATGGCCATTATGACCATCTTGGAGCGGTCCGTCCGATCGCCGAATACACCGGTGCCAAGGTCTACATGCCCAAGGAGGACGAAGTCTTCCTGACCGAGCGGAAGGATCTGCTACATACGATGGGCTATGCCTGTGGCGATTTCGCGATCGACGAATATTATGCCGACAACAAGCCGATCACGCTTGGTCATGTGACAGTGCATACAGTGCATTCCCCCGGCCACACGCCTGGAACGACGTCGATGTTCATCGAGGACCGTGACGAGGACGGCAAAACCTATGTCTGCGGACTGCATGGTGGTATCGGGCTCATCACGGTGATGGAGGACTATTTGGAAGAGACGGAGCAGCCTAAGTCGCTTCAGACCGACTATGTGAACAGCCTGTACAAATTGAAGAGCCGAAAAGTGGACATCGCAGTGGCCCTGCATCCGGCGCATCTGGGAATGCTGGAAAAGGTTGGCGCTGATCGGCTCGACTACACGCCATTTTACGATCCGTCCGCCTGGGAGGCGTTTATCGATGACCGGATCAGGATGTTTGAGGAGATGATCGCCGCTCAATAGCCCGCGAAAACGGCGAAAGAAATCACCGAAACGCTCGGTGCAAGACCATGAAGCATCATCGGGAGGAGGAACCCATCATGATCACGAAAAGTCGGAAATTTTTCGGAGTGTTCATCACTGCGACAACTTTGACAATGGGGTCGGTTGCGGCCTATGCGGCTGGCGGCACGCTCAATGTCGGCTATGACAGCCAGCCCGCCACGCTGGATGCGCAGAGCACGACCGTTCTATTCACGCGCGAGATCAGCAGAACCTTCTACGAGACGCTCGTGACGCTGAACGAAGAGTATCAGCCTGTTCCGCATCTGGCCGAAAGCATCAATGCGAGCGACGACCGCAAAACCTACACGTTCAATCTTCGCCAAGGCGTGATGTTCCACAATGGCGAGGAGATGAAGTCGGAGGATGTTGTCGCGTCGATGAACCGCTGGATGGAGGTCAACTCCGGTGCCAGGCGTTTCTTTGACGGCAGCACGTTCGAGCAGACCGGCGACTACACGGTCGTTCTGACGATGCCCGAGGCAAAAGTGGACACGCTGCATGTTCTGGCGTCGTGGAACAGTGCCGTTATCATGCCCAAGGAAGTTGTCGACGGCGCGGGCGCGGATGAAAACGGCGTCAAGGAATTCATCGGCACCGGCCCGTTCAAGTTCGTGGAATGGAGGCAGGACCAGTATGTTCACGTCGAAAGGAACGACAATTACCAGTCGCTGAACAGCGCGTCGTCCGGCTTTTCAGGCCAAATGGACGCAATGGTCGACGAGATCTACTTCCGGTTCGTGCCCGATACCGCGACCCGCGCTGCCGGTCTGCAGAGCGGCCAGTATGACATCGCAATGCGTCTGTCGTCGGACGACTTCCCACGCTTCGACAGTAACCCGAATATCGGCGTCGCAACAAGCTACAACGGCTTCTTGATGATGAACTACAACAACAAGGAAGGCGTGTTCGCCGATTTGAAAATGCGTCAGGCGGTCAACACGGGGATCAACCCGACCGAGATCCTGCAAGGCGCCTATGCAAACGAGGAATTCTACGAGCTGAACGCGTCCTACAACATCAAGGACCAGACCGACTGGTACACGACATCCGGCGATGAGTTCTACAATCAGAACGATCCTGAAAAGGCCAAGGCGCTTCTTGCGGAAGCAGGCTATGACGGCGAAGAGGTCATCCTTCTGGTGGCGAATATTAGCGATTGGCACACGGCAGCCATCATTATTCAGGCGCAGCTTCAAAATCTGGGCATGAATGTAAAGATTGAGGCCTATGATTTCCCGACCTATGGCCAGAGGCGACTGGACTCGGCCAACTATGACATAGCTATCCAGCCCTTTTCGCTGAACCCAATCCCGACCCAGTGGATTTTCTTCAATCCGCAAACATGGGGCTGGACCGACGATGCGGAACTGCTGGACATGGTCAGCCAGATGCAGAACGGCTCGATCGAAGAGGCGAAGGCCCTTTGGCCCGCAGCGCATAGGCGCTCCTGGGAATATCTGCCGATTACCAAGATTGGCGATACCTTCACCTACTCGGCTTACAATAGCCAGAAGGTGCAAGGCTTCACCACGTTCGATCAGAGCATCTTTTGGAACGTGAGCGTTTCCGAATAGCCGCACTGAACTTGGTGGCGCGCAGCGGTCAACCTGGCTTCTGCGCGCCGTCCCCTCGATCTTGAGATCGCTCTATCTCCAAGCAGAGTATTCGGCGAGCAAATCAATGCGCGTAGCGCTCTTGAGCACCCTTCGAAACATCTCCCTCGATTTTCCGTGACGTGCAGCGGATCGGGACACCGCCGAAAGAGAACTGGACATGAAAACCTACCTGCTCAAGCGTTTGCTCTCCGTGGTTCCGGTGCTCTTCATCGTGTCCACGATCGTCTTTCTTATCCTGTATTTCACGCCGGGCGATCCGGCCATTGTACTCCTTGGCAATGAAGCCACACAGGAAGAGGTGGACAATCTGCGCGATCAACTTGGCCTTAACCGCCCTGTCTACGAGCAATATGCCAGCTGGATTTTCAACGCGCTCAAAGGCGATCTGGGTGAATCCTACTATATGAATGAAACCGTGGTCGAGGCGATTGCCTCGCATCTGGGGCCGACTATTTCCCTCGGACTGTTGTCGATGCTGGTCGCCATCACACTCGCTATTCCTTTGGGCATCATCGCAGCCAGACGCAAAGGTACCGCGATGGATCAATCGGTGATGGCCTTTTCCCTGCTGGGTATGTCTGTTCCCAACTTTCTGCTGAGCCTGTTTCTGATCCTGATCTTCTCGGTCATGCTGCGCTGGCTGCCCGTCGCGGGGTATCAGCCGCTGAGCGCGGGGCTGTGGGAGCATCTGAAGTTCCTGATCCTGCCTGCCATCGCCTTGGGCACGGCCCAGGCCGCTTTGATTGCGCGAATGACACGGTCCTCAATGCTGGAAGTGCTCAACGCAGGCTATATTAAAACCGCGCGCGCCAAGGGCGTCAAAGAGCACTGGGTCATTTACAAACACGCGCTGAGAAACGCCTTCCTGCCGATCCTGACGGTGGCGGGACAGAGCTTTTTGTCGTTGATGGGCGGAACGGCCATTGTAGAGACCATTTTCGCCATTCCGGGTATCGGTCAGTTAATTGTGAACGGTGTGATGCGGCGGGATTATGCGATCGTGCAGGGCACTGTGCTGTATGTCACCTTCGCCTTCGTCTTCGTCAACCTTGCAGTCGACATGCTCTATGGCGTCGTCAATCCGCAGGTCCGACTGGATCAGAAAAAGTAAAGGAACGCGCAGATGGCGACTGATATCAGAAACATCGACCTGCGAGAGATCAAAACAGCTCTCATACAAGAACAACGAGCAATCATGATGCGTCAGGTTCTGGGCAACCGCTCGCTGGTCATCGGGTTTGTGATCGTGCTGTTTCTGGCGCTGGTGGCGGTGTTCGGTCCTTTCCTCGCGACCTATGAGCCCAATGCAATGGATGTGCCCAACCGCCTGAAAGGCCCGTCTGCCGAACATTGGTTTGGGACCGACAATCTGGGGCGGGACGTGCTCAGCCGCATTGTCTATGGCGCGCAGATCTCGATGAGCGTCGGCTTTTCCGTTGCGCTGATCGCCAGCTTCTTAGGCCTCGTTGTCGGGGTGTATGCCAGCTACTATAAATGGCTCGACCACCTGCTTATGCGCATCGCGGACGGCATCATGGCCTTTCCCGGGCTGCTGCTGGCGCTTGCGCTCATGGCTGCTCTGGGCGCGCAGGCGTCCAATGTGGTAATCGCGGTCAGTATCGTGGCCACGCCCTATGTAGCGCGCGTCGTGCGCTCCGAGGCGCTCGCCTTGAAAGAGCAGACATTCGTCGAGGCGACCCGCGCACTCGGCGGGTCGAACACGCGCATCATCTGGAGGCATATCGCACCCAACACGCTCTCGACTCTGATCGTGCTGGCGACCTTCATTTTCGCCGAAGCCATCATTATTGAAGCGGCGCTGAGTTTCCTTGGGGCAGGGGTGCCGCCACCGGGTCCGAGCTGGGGCAACATCCTGTCGGACGGCAAAAATTACATCTTCCAGGCGTGGTGGATGATCTTCTTCCCCGGCATCACCATCATTTTGGCCATCATCGGTCTAAACCTCTTTGGCGATGGTCTGCGCGACCTGCTCGACCCGCACTCCAATCAGGGCCGTAAATCATGAATGAGGCGACTATGGATCAGCAGCCGGTGCTGGATGTCAAAAATCTCAAGACCACTTTCAGCACGGAGCGGGGCAAGATTACCGCGGTCGACGGGATTTCCTTTGCCTTGAAGCGCGGCGAAATTCTGGGCGTCGTCGGAGAATCCGGCTGCGGGAAGAGCGCGACGGCCCAATCAATCTTGCGCCTCTACGACGAACATTACACCAGCTACGCTGGCGAGGTCTGGTACGAAGGGCGGGACCTGCTGAGCCTGCACCCGACTGACATGCATAGTGTCAGGGGCAACCATATCTCGATGATCTTTCAGGATCCGCTGAGTTCCCTGAACCCCGTATACACCATTGGTAACCAGATCGCCGAAGCTATTCTGATCCACAAAAACGTCACTCGGCGTGAGGCAAATGCACGTGTAATCGAATTGCTGCGCATGGTCGGCATTCCCGCGCCGACACAGCGGGTGAAAGAATATCCTCACGAATTGTCCGGCGGCATGCGGCAACGGGTGATGATTGCCATGGCGCTGGCCTGCGAGCCCAAGGTGCTGATCGCCGACGAGCCCACAACGGCGCTCGACGTGACCATCCAGGCGCAGATCATGAACCTGATCAAAGAATTGAACAAGAAGTTCGATATGGGCATTATCCTGATCACTCATGATTTGGGCGTTGTGGCCGAAGTCTGCACCCGCGTGCTGGTGATGTATCTGGGCCAGATTGTCGAGGAGGCCGATGTACACAGCCTTTTCACCCATCCGCGACACCCCTACACACGCGGTCTGATGAAATCGATCCCTCAGCTTGACTGCGACCGATCCGAGCCGCTGCATGTGATCGAGGGCATGGTACCTTCTTTGCACAAAATCCCCCAAGGCTGCCGGTTCGCGCCGCGCTGCCCCTATGCGGACGACTTGTGCCACGCAAAAATGCCGGCGCTGGAGGTGCATGGAAATGGCCAGAAAGTCAGATGTTGGCACGCCGAAAAAATCACTCAGGATGCTAAGGTGACACATGCCTGATCGCGCAGAAGACAAGCGCCCCTTGCTGGATGTCAAAGGGCTGAAGAAATATTTTCCTGTCCGGGGTGCCTTCGGAAATACTGTTCAGGAGGTGAAGGCGGTCAATGACGTCTCCTTCTCGTTGAACCGGGGCGAAACCTTCGGTCTCGTCGGTGAATCCGGTTGCGGGAAAAGCACGCTGGGCCGCACGATCCTGCGCCTGACGGAGCCGACAGACGGCGAGGCTTTGTACGAAGGTGCCGACATTTTCGCTATGAGTCCCACCGAGTTGCAGAAAATGCGGCGGGACATGCAGATGGTTTTTCAAGACCCGTATTCGTCGCTCAACCCCAGAAAGCGTATAGGCGCCATTCTTGAAGAGCCCCTGAGCATTCACAACATCGGCACGCCGCAGGAGCGCACGGAAAAAGTGTTGGAAACGTTGACCCGCGTGGGGCTTCAGGCCGAGCATTACTATCGGTATCCGCACGAATTTTCTGGCGGGCAGAGACAACGCATTGGCATCGCCCGTGCATTGATGGTCGATCCCAAGCTGATCATATGTGATGAGCCGGTGTCGGCGCTGGACGTTTCGATTCAGTCACAGATCATCAACCAGCTCAAGGCGTTGCAAAACGACCTTGGGCTGACGTTCCTGTTCATCGCCCATGACATCAGCGTGGTGCGCTATATCTCGGACAGAGTTGGCGTCATGTATCTGGGGCAGATGGTCGAACAGGCCGCGACTGATGATATCTTCACCGACCCCAAACACCCCTATACCCAAGCGTTGCTGTCTTCCGTACCGCTTCCGAGTGTCGAGGCAAAACGCGAGCGGATTGTGCTGAAAGGGGAGCTGCCATCGCCATTGGACCCGCCGTCAGGGTGTGTGTTTCATACGCGGTGCCCGGTTGCCATGGACGTGTGCAAGCTACAGGCCCCGGAAACCAAAGAAGTTCCGACCGGGCATCGGGTGGCTTGCCACCTTTACTAGCTACTGTGTCTAGAGCGTGTCGCGTTCAATCCAATCCATATCCCGCGGCCCGGAAGTAGTTTCTGCACTCTTTCCCGGGGAAGAGGTCGCAGACGGCTCCGACACTGTTCCACAATGCTTGATAGGTTCGGGCAGCAGCTTTTCGGATCAGGGTTTTCAGCTTTGAGAATGCCATCTCGATGGGGTTCAGGTCGGGCGAGTATGGCGGCAGGAAGATGAGGTCGTTTCCTTGGGCGCGCAGCAGGGCAATGGCGCGGGGCGACTTGTGGGAGGACAGGTTGTCGGCGATGACGATCTGGCCGGGTTTGAGGGCGGGTGCCAGTTCGTGCTCGACGTAAGCCTCGAAGCTGGCGCGGTTCATCGCCCCGTCCAGCACCCAGGGGGCGATCAGGCTGTCTGAGCCAAGGCCCGCGATGAAGGTCTGGGTGTTCCAGTGGCCAAAGGGCGCGTGATCGATCAGCCGCGCGCCGACCGGGGCCCAGCCAGTGGCTTTGACGAGATTGGTCTTCAACGAGGTTTCGTCAATAAAGACCAGCTTTTCCAGTATGTTGGCCATATCCGGCTGGCGACATTCAATCCAGACCCTGCGCGCCTCGGCCACGTCGGGCCGCAACTGTTCGCTGGCGAGCAGAGTTTTTTTTATGGCTGAGGCCCAGCCGGTGCAGCCATTTGCCGACCGAACCGCGATGCACCGTCACGTCATGAACCGACGCCATTTCCACGACGATCTCGTCCAGCGTCAGGTCGCCCTTGACCGCCAGCCGGTCCCGCAGCCAGGCGCTGTAGCGGGCCAGCTTGCCCTCGGCATGATTGCCTTGGCGCTTGGGCAAGAGTCCACCGCTCGCGCGCTTCAGGATCACCATGTCATTCACGAACCGCGGCGACACCCGAAAGTGCCGTGCAGCCTCGCGATGGCCATGCCCTTCCTCGACAAAGGCAATGACCCGGCTGCGAAGTTCCATAGGATGTGATTTACCCATTCCGACCCCCTACATCTGGTCAGAAAAGGGAATCACAAATCAGGTACCTTGGGAATCTGGAGGTTTCTGTGAGGTTCGCGGGCGCAACGCCGATGCTGCCGCACGGGTGCCGGCGGACCTCATTGAAGCCGGATTGAACGAACCTGCGAGGTGAATGGCGCTATGGGGATTGTGGTTCTGGTGCGGGCCCGGGGTGGAGGGCGCGAGGGCGGATATGCAGGTTGATGGGGCCAGCTGGGCGGCCGCCGGGGTCGGTCTCGGCCTCTGGGGATCGGTGCAGCGATCCGGTCTGGCGTTTGATTACCTCGTGGAACGGTCGGAGCCACCATGATCGCGGCGCCAACCCGCAGAGCACTTGGCCGGTCCTCGTGGGAGCCGGTTTGCGATCATGTACCAGTAATCTGCCGTAGACGTTCATGTGCTGTCGTTCCAGAATGGGCCGCCGGGTGGCGCCTGGCCGTGATACCAGACGGCGATCGTGACCATCGGGCGACCGCAGCAGGGGCATGGACGCGGAGTGGGCGCGACCTTCGCCATGGGTTCGGCGCGACCCTCTGCTTCCGGCACCTGAGCAGCCAGCATTACCCTGCAGGCCGCGAGACGGGCGGCGCGCTGGCCGTTGGCGAGGAAGCCGTAATGGCGGATGCGGTGAAAGCCATCCGGCACGGTATGAAGAAGAAAGCGTCGGATGAACTCTCCGGCTTCGAGCGTCATTGCCCTGGGCCGACGGCCATGGCGATAGTCGCGCCAGCGGAACGTCACCTTGCCATCTGCCATGCTGACCAGACGTGAATTGGCGATGGCGACACGATGGGTATACCGGCTCAGATAGGCCAGCACCTGTTCCGGCCCGCCAAAGGGTGGTTTGGCATAGACCACCCAGTCTTGACGACCGGCTGACGTCAGAAGCCGGGCGAAGGCCTGCGGGTCGGCGCGTTCAGCGATATCACCAAAGAACTGCAGCTGTCCGGCCTCGAAGGCAGTGCGCAGCGCCTGCAGAAACAGCCGACGGAACAGGCGCGACAGCACCCGGACCGGGAGAAAGAAGTTGGGACGGCAGGCGATCCAGCGAGTGCCATCGGATGACGGGCCGCCGCCCGGAACGATGCAATGGAGATGGGGATGATAACTCAGGGTCTGACCCCAGCTGTGCAGCACCGCGATGAGACCGATCGCGGCACCGAGATGTTTGGGGTCGGCGGCAATGAGGCGCAGCGTCTCGGCGGCTGTCCGAAACAGGATGGCGTAGACGACCTTCTTGTTCTGGAAGGCTATGGATGCAATCTCGGCGGGCAACGTGAAGACCACGTGGAAATAAGGCACCGGCAGAAGGTCGCCCGCCCGCGCCTCGAGCCAGTCGCGCGCGGCCGCACCCTGGCTCTGTTGCACAAATCAGTTGATGGCGGAGGTTCCCCTTTCCCCAGACGGACTCATCCTACGGCTTCCGTGTCGGGAATTCCGAGCGCGGTGAAGCCGTTCAGGACGACCACCCTGACCTGGAACTCGGCAACCTGACGGTCGAAGTCCCGCGCCATGAGGCGCTGGCCCAGCAGTTTCGCTGCGCGGACCTTCGGTTCACACAGTGCATCTTTGTCTCGACGCGGCTCCGGCGGTGGTAACCACTCCATCGTCGCCAGATCGTCCGGCCGAAGCGTTTTGATGCGCGCAGAGC
>JAHYJF010000117.1 GCA_019428955.1 Burkholderiaceae bacterium | reverse complement strand
CATGACATGGAACGGCTCGATATGTCCGGTGCGGTTGGCGAGCCGGGGGGGGGGGCTGGCGGACGTTTTCATAGGCTGATTATGCCGCCGGGCGCGGTCTTGTGCTGGCCCGCGAGCGAGCGCGAATCAGGCGATGACGCCTTCGGCCAGCAGTTGAGCAATCTCGTCTTCGCCAAAGCCGGCTTCGAGCAGCACCTCGCGGGTGTGCTCGCCCAGCGCCGGGGCAGGGCGGGTGACGCGCGCCGGTGTTTCCGAAAGATGCACTGGGAACCCTAGCGAGCGGGTCGGTCCGGCGTCGCGATGCACGGTCTCGACCACCATCTCGCGCGCGGCCACCTGCGGATGCTCGAGTGCCTCCGCCAGGGTATGTACCGGCCCGACCGGGACGCCCGCGGCGTGGAATGCCTGCACCCAGTGTTCGGTACTCGCCTCTGCCAGCACGCCTTCGATCGCTGCGACCAGCGCGGGGAGATTGGCCATGCGCTCGGTATTGGAGGCGAAACGCTGGTCCTCGCACCATTCGGGGTGACCAAGCACCGTGGCAATGCGCTCCCAGTTGGCCTGGTTGGCGCCGCCAATGTTGACGTAACCATCGGCGGTGCGAAACGCCTGATAGGGCGCGGACAGCACATGCCCCGAGCCCAGCGGTCCGGGTGAGACGCCGGTGGCAAAGTAGACGGCGGCGTGCCAGTAGGTTTGCTGCAGCGCCGCTTCCATCAGCGAGGTTTCAACTTTCTGGCCGCGGCCGGTCTTGAGTCTCTCGATATAGGCGGCCAGGACCCCCAGCGCCGCGAGAATTCCGGCGTTGATGTCCGAGACTGGCGGGCCGACCTTGGTGGGCTGGCCCCCGGGCTCCCCGGTGATGCTCATCAACCCGGCAAAGCCCTGTGCAATCAGGTCAAATCCGCCGCGGCCGCCCAGCGGCCCGGTATGGCCATAGCCGGTGATCGCACAGTAGATCAGTGCCGGATTGGCCGCCGCCAGCACGTCGTATCCCAGCCCAAGCTTCGCGAGCGTGTCGCGCCGAAAGTTCTCGGTCAGCACATCGGCAGACCTGACCAGGCGCAGCAGCACCGCGCGACCCTTAGGGTTCTTGAGGTCGAGCGCGATGCCGCGCTTGTTGCGGTTCAGCACCATGAACGGGGCGGAAACACCGTTGACCCGGGGCTCGCGATAACCGCGCGAATCATCGCCGCCCAGTTTCTCGACCTTGATCACGTCGGCGCCCAGATCGGCAAGCATCATCCCGGTCGTCGGGCCGGACATGATCTGGGCGAGTTCGAGCACCCGCACGCCGTCGAGAGGACGGGGCCCCGGTCGCTTGTTCATCGGTTCGATCCCTTGATGTTCGCCATCTGCAGTTCGCTAGCGTCCGACGAATCCGGGCCGCTGCTTGGCGAGAAACGCGCGGTAACCGATCTGAAAGTCCTCGGTGTCGAAACACTCGAAGGCCTCGAGGCGCTCGGCATCAGTGAGCGGCGCCGGATCGCGCAGCCGGTTGGCGAACTTCTTGTGCCACCGCGCCGCCAGCGGTGCCCCGGCAACGATGCGCCCGGCCGTGGCCAACGCTTCGGCTGCGACCTGGTCGTCGGGCATGACCCGCGTCACCAGCCGCTTGTCCTTCGCCTCGGCGGCGTCGATGATGCGCCCTTCGAGCAGGATTTCGAGCGCGACATCGGAGCCGACGAGGCGCACCAGCGGCGCCATCTCGCAGTGGGCCATGACGAGACCGAGGTTCTTGATCGGGGCCCCGAAGCGGCTGCTGGCGCCGCAGATCCGCAAGTCGCACAGCACGGCGATTTCCATCCCGCCGCCGACGCAGATGCCGTGAATCTGCGCCACCAGCGGGTGGCGGCAGCGTTCGAAGGCGGCCACTGTCGCGTGCATGATCGCGCCGTACTCGATAGCCTGCGACTGGTTGGAGCGCTCGGTGGCAAATTCGCTGATGTCGTTGCCCGGCGAGAAGGCTTTCTCGCCGGCCCCGCGGACGATGATGCAGCGGATCGCATCGTCGGCCGACAGCGCGTCGATGGCGGCGCCGAGATTGCGCCACATAGCCTTGGTGAATGCATTGAGCTTCGCGGGGCGATTTAGCACCACGGTCGCGATCGCGCCCGCGCGTTCGATAAGAACTAGGTCGGTCATGGCAGCGTGCTCAGCGGTAGAAGACGTTGACCAGCCACATCGGCACCGCCTCAACGTAGGTGACCATCATCAGGATCGCCACCAACACTGCGATGAACGGAATGTTGGCGCGCGAGACATCCCAGACGTTCTCCTGGGCGATCGAGCAGGCGGTCATAAGTACGCTCGCCACCGGCGGCGTCTGTTGGCCGATCGCCAGGTTCAGCGTCACGATCAGGCCGAAGTGCACCGGGTCGATGCCCGCGGCGATCACGACCGGCATCACGATCGGAACCACCAGAATGATCGCCGCCGCCGAGTGCAGGAACAGGCCGATCGCCAGCAGGAACACGTTGAGCAGCATCAGAATCGCCCAGCGCTCGTTGGTGAACCCGGTGATCGCGAGTGCGAGCTTCTGCGGGACCTGCGCCTCGGTCAGATAGACGCCGAGCAGCGCGCTCGAGGCCACCAGCAGCATCACGACCGCCGTCTGCACGGCGCCGTCGATCACCGCGTCCCAGAGCAGGTGCCAGTTCATCTCGCGGTACCAGATGGCGACGAAGATTGCCGCCACCACCGCGAGGCCCGCACCTTCGGTCGCGGTGACCAGCCCGCCGAAGATTCCGCCCAGGATGATCAGCGGCAGCAGCAATGCCAGCGCCGCCTCTTTCAAGGTCTCCCATACCCGCGTCAGCTGGAAGATCTCCTCGACCGGATACTTGTAGCGCACCGCCATCCAGTAGCACAGCCCCATCATCGAGAAGCCGCCGAGAATCCCCGGCACTATTCCGGCGACGAACAGCTGGACGACCGAAGTGCCGGCCATCACCGCGTAGAGGATCATCGGGATCGAGGGCGGGATGATGATCGCGAGCGAAGCCGCCGACGAGGTGAGCGCGGCCGTGAATGGACCCGGATAGCCCTTCTTCTTCATCGCCGGCATCAGCACCGAGCCGAGCGCCGCCACGTCGGCGACCGCTGAACCTGAAATCTCGGCGAAGAACATCGCGGAGCTGACGTTGACCATCGCCAGGCCGCCGCGCACGAATCCGAGCAACGCCGAAGCGAGCGCGATCAGGCGGCGCGAGATACCCGAGGTATTCATGATCGCGCCGGCCAGGATGAAGAGCGGAATCGCGATCAACGGGAAGTTCGTCGCGCCGCTGTACATCACGAGCGGCAGGTTCGGCAGCACGTCCGTACCCTGAGTGGTGAGCATCGCGATCACTGCCGCGATGCCCAGCGCGACCGCGATCGGAACGCTCAGGAGCACCAGCGCCAGCACGCCGAGCAGCAGCAGGCCGATCGCCATTACAGGTCCCCCGCGACGCGGTCCGCGGTGGCGAGCGCGAACACCTCAGGCAGGCGGAGCAACTCGGCGATGATGAACATCACCGCGCCAATCGGAATCACCGACTGCGTATACATGACCGAAACTTCGGGCAGGCTGACCAGGGTGTCGGTCGCGAGCACGTCGAGCACGGCGTATCCCATCCAGGCGAGCAGCAGGAAGAAGCCGATCACGCAGACTTCGGCGAGCGCGGCCATCGCTAGTCGCCACCGTGGCGGCAGGGTGTCGACCAGCGAGTGCACCGCGATGTGTCCGCCGCGCAGTGCCGCGAGCGCGGCACCATAGTATGTGACCCAGGCGAGCAGCACCGAGGCGATCTCGTCGTACCAGACCAGCGAGGCCCCGAACTTGCGGTAGCCGACGCCGACCACGACTATTACGGCGAGGGCGACCATCAGGACGAAACAGATGCCTTCGAGCAGGCGCTGGTAAGCCGTACGCAGGGATACAAGCGACGATGTATGCATGGGAACTCCAGTCAAATCCGGCTGGCACGAGGGCAACTTCTTGCCCGCGTCGATGCGCACCGCGCCGACCGCAAGGCCGGCGCGGCGGTGATCATCACTTGCCCAGTGCGATCGCGCGTTCGATCAACTGCTGTGCGCCCTTGACCTCCTGCCCGAATTCCTCGTACACGGGCTTCGATGCCGCGATGAAGGCGGCCTTGTCGGCAGCGTTCACCTGGATTCCGCCGGCCTTGAGCTTGGCGAGCAGGTCCTCCTCCTGTTTCATGGCCGTCTGGTAGACGAAGGCCTGCGTTTCCCTGGCCGTTTCCTCAAGGATCTTGCGCACGTTGGCGGGCAGCGCTGCCCACTTCTTCGAGCCGGCCATCAGATAGGCTGGGGTGTAGACGTGGCCGGTGAGCGAGAGGTACTTCTGCACTTCCTGGAAGCGGGCACTGTAGATTTGCGTGAACGGGTTCTCCTGGCCGTCCATCACGCCGGTTTGCAGCGCGGTGAACACTTCCGAGAATTTCATCGGACTGGGATTCGCCCCGTAGGCCTGGAACATCTTCACTCGCCACTTGCCGTTGGGCGTGCGCAGCTTGATTCCCTTGAGGTCATCGGGCACGTTGATAGGACGCTTGTTGTTGGTGATGTGGCGATAGCCGTTTTCCCAAACTGCGATGACCTTGAGCCCCTTTCTCTCGGCCTCGGGTGAGAGCGCCGGCCACACGATCTCGCTCTCGATGCGCTTCATGTGGTCGCGGTCCTTGACCAGATAAGGCATTTCGAAGATGCCGAAGAGGTCGACTTCGGACGACATCACGGTCGATGGCAACGCCAGATCGACGGTGCCAAGCTTGAGTTTCTGCAACATCTCCTTGTCGCTGCCGAGCTGGCTGGAGCCGAACACGAGGACCTTGGCGCTGGTGCCGAGCTTCGCGTTGGCGCGCGCCGCAAACTCTTCGGCGCTCGCCTGAAACAACGAGCCGGGCTCGCCGACATGACCGAGCTTGATCTCGATAGTCTGGGCGCTCACGGGAGCGAGAAACGCGCTCGTTACCATTGCGCAAGCCGTCAGCAACACGGTGCGGCGCGTCGTTCGCAACATCCCTGATTGGAAATCGGGTTTCATGGTGTCTCCTCGCTCTACTGGCGTTGATTGGTCGGTCTAAAGCCGTGCCGGCAACTTCCCGAAACAAGCCGCTCGCTCGCGCCGGCTACGAGCGATCGGCGTCGAAACTGTCGTTAGCGCGTCAGGACCGCCATGGCGGCCTGGACCCCACCGGCCTGGTGCGGCACGCCGCCGCAAGCCAGGCTCATCTCGACCCCGCCGAGCGCGCCCATCAGCATCAGGTCGTTGAAGTCGCCAAGGTGGCCGATCCGGAACACCTTCCCGGCGACCTTGCCCAGCCCCTGTCCGAGCGACATGTTGAAACGCTCCTGGGCGATCTTGCGAAAAGCGTCGGCGTTGTGGCCCTCGGGCATCATGATCGTGGTCAGCACCGGGCTGTATTCGCGAGGTTCGGCGCACAGTATTTCGAGCCCCCAGGCCTGGGCTGCGGCCCGCGTGGCCTCGGCATGGCGCAGATGGCGCGCGAAGACGTTATCAAGACCCTGCTCGAGCAACATGGCGATCGCCTCGTGGAGCCCGTAGAGCAGGTTGGTAGCCGGGGTGTAGGGGAAGAACCCATTTTCGTTGGCGGCGAGCA
Source organism: Burkholderiaceae bacterium (assembly GCA_019428955.1). Taxonomy (GTDB): domain Bacteria; phylum Pseudomonadota; class Gammaproteobacteria; order Burkholderiales; family Burkholderiaceae_E; genus JAGXFR01. The sequence goes on along the minus strand of JAHYJF010000117.1, from coordinate 4,494 downwards.
TGTCGTTCCAGTCCCAGTACGAGCGCGGCATCGTCGCTGTCTTCGTGGCTGCCAGGGCTTTGGCGCTGATGGCGTTGAACGATAGTCCCGGAGGGAGCATCAAGCCCTTTTGCGAACCGGCGACCGTGACATCAACGCCCCATTCGTCGTGCCGGTAATCGATCGAACCGAGCGACGAGATGGTGTCGACCATGAACAGCGCGGGGTGGTCGGCGCGATCGATGGCGGCGCGGACCTCGTCAATTCTGCTGGTCACCCCGGTGGAGGTCTCGTTGTGGACCACGCACAGCGCCTTGATCTTCCTGGCGGAATCCGCTCTCAGCGCCTGTTCGACCGCCTGCGAGTCGACGCCATGGCGCCAGTCTCCGGCGATGAATTCAACCGTCAGCCCAAGGCGCTGGGCGAGTCGGCGCCAGAGGGTCGCGAACTGGCCGGTCTCGCACATCAGCACCGTATCGCCAGGCGAGAGCGTGTTGACCAGCGCCGCTTCCCAGGCCCCGGTGCCGGAAGCCGGGTAGATCACTACCGGTCCTGTGGTGGCGAAAATCTGCCGGATGCCGCCGAGAACCGACCGGCCGAGACGCTGGAACTCGGGGCCACGGTGATCGATGGTTGGGTAATCCATGGCCCGCAGGATCCGGTCCGGAACGTTGGTCGGTCCGGGGATCTGCAGGAAGTGTCGGCCACTCGGGTGCGAGTTCAGCGCCAGTCCGTGTGCGAGTTTCATCGCGCGTTCCGTCATTTCGCAATTGATAGTTAAGCATTTTGTATGCAAAATAACCGCAAGGCAACAATAAATTGCCACCACAAATCCAGATTGAATGCAAAATCAACGTATGACTCCGGTTTCGGACATGATTCGTGGTGCAGCCCCGATCGAACGCCGGCCGCTGCATGAAGAAGTCGCGGAGCACTTACGCGAGATGATCACCGAGGGCCTGCTCGCGCCCGGCGTGCGGCTGAACGAGCGGGTGCTGTGCGCGCAGTTGCAGGTTTCCCGGACCCCGCTGCGCGAGGCCCTGAAAGTCCTGGCCGGTGAGCGCCTGGTCGAACTGCACCCCAATCGCGGTGCGATGGTCGCAACCCTGTCGGTGGGCGATGTCGAGCACCTGTTCGAGGTGATGATCACACTCGAGGGCCTGTCCGGAGAGTTGGCGGCGCAACGGCGTACCGAGGCCGAACTCGGTGAAATCAGGGCCCTTCATTTCGAGATGCTCGCGGCGCATGCCCGCCGCGATCTGCCGCAGTATTTCCGCTTCAATCGGGGCATCCATGAGGCGATCAATCGCTGCGCCTGCAACCCGGTGCTGTCCGAGACCTACGACAGCGTCAATCTGCGCATCCAGAACCTGCGCTTTCGCTCCAATTTCAACCGCAGCAAGTGGGACGCGGCGGTGCGCGAGCACGGCGCCATGATTGACGCGCTGGCCGCGGGAGATGCGAGCGGGCTGCGCGTCATACTCGAGCAGCATTTGCGGCGCAAGCGCGATGCGGTGCTGCAGGACCTGCGCGCCAGCGACACGGTTGTGGCCGGGCAATGATTAAGGTTGCGCTGTGGCGCCGCGGGAGGCCAGGGTGAGTGAAACGGTGCCGATCACGCGGGTTGACTCGGTGGCTGATACCCGCAATCGCCTGGCGCGCCGTCTGCGCCGGGTGGTCCGCGGAGATGTGCTCTTTGAGCGCGCCGCGCGCGGCCGCTACGCCACAGACGCGTCGATCTACCAGGTCGATCCGGTGGGCGTGGTAGTGCCGGTCGACGAGACTGACGTCAGCGCCGCGATTGCGCTCGCCAGCGAAATGTCGGTGCCGATCCTCTCACGAGGCGGCGGCACCAGCCAGTGCGGTCAGACGGTTGGTGAAGCTCTGGTGATCGACTGCAGCAAGCACCTCAATCAGGTGCTCGCGTTCGACGCTGACGCCGCGACCGTAGAAGTGCAGCCGGGGGTGGTGCTCGACCAGCTCAATGCCTACCTCAAGCCCCATGGGCTGTGGTTCCCGGTTGATGTGTCGACCTCGTCGCAGGCGTGCATCGGCGGGATGGCGGGCAACAATTCCTGCGGCTCGCGCTCGATCGCCTACGGCAACATGGTCCACAACGTGCTCGGCATCGACGCGATACTGGCCGACGGCACCAGGGAGTTCTTCGGGCCGTTCGGGGAGGCTTCCGGGCGGGCCCTGGGCACGCCGCGCGCCTCGGCACTGGTGGCAGCGCTGTTCGAATTGGCGGCAGGCGAGCGCGACGAAATCGAGCGCGTGTGGCCGACGGTGATGCGGCGCGTCGGGGGCTACAACCTCGATGTCTTCCATCCCCGTTCGGAGCGCCCCTACACCCCTGACGGCTCGGTCAACCTGGCCCACCTGCTGGTCGGCTCGGAAGGCACGCTCGCGCACTTCAGGCGCCTGCACCTGAAGCTGGCGCCGTTGCCGCGCGGCAAGGTGCTAGGGGTGGTCAACTACCCCAGCTTCCATGCCGCGATGGAGAGCGCCCGGCACATCGTGAAGTTGCAGCCCACGGCCGTCGAGCTGGTCGACCGGACCATGATCGACCTGGCGCGCAGCAACCCCGTTTTTCGCCGCACGATCGACGCCGCGCTGATCGGTGAACCGCAGGCGGTACTGCTGGTGGAGTTCTGCGGTGATGAGCGCAGCGCGCTGCGCGCCCAGCTTAAGCGCCTGGGCGAGCTGATGGGCGAGCTGGGGCTGCCGGGATCGGTGGTCGAGATGGTCGACGACGGCCCCCAGAAGGCGCTCTGGGAGGTGCGCAAGGCCGGGCTCAACATCATGATGTCGCTCAGGGGCGACGGCAAGCCGGTGAGCTTCATCGAGGACTGCGCCGTGCCGCTCGAGCACCTGGCCGAATATACGGCGCGGCTGACCGAGGTGTTCGCGCGCCACGGCACGCGCGGCACCTGGTACGCCCACGCCTCGGTGGGCACCCTGCATGTGCGCCCGATCATCGACCTGCGCGCGGGCGACGCCAGCAAGATGCGCGCGATCGCCGAGGAAGCGGCCGCGCTGGTGCGCCAGTACAAGGGCGCATTTTCGGGCGAGCACGGCGACGGACTGGTGCGCACCGAGTGGGTCAGGTGGCAGTTCGGGGAACGACTGACGAGGGCCTTCGAGCGCGTCAAGGACTTGTTCGATCCGCAAGGCCTGATGAATCCCGGCAAGATCGTGCGCGGCACGCGCATGGATGACTCCCGCCTGTTCCGTTTCACCCCCGGGTACCGGGTAGTGCCGCTCGAAACGGCGCTCGACTGGTCGCAGTGGAATGTCCGCAACGATCCCGCTTCGGGCCGCGTCAGCCCGCCGGGCAGCGGCGACGACCCCGCCGGCGGGTTCGCCAAGGCGGTGGAGATGTGCAACAACAATGGCTTCTGTCGCAAGTTCGACGCCGGCGCGATGTGCCCCAGCTACCGCGTCACCCGTGACGAAAAACACCTGACGCGCGGACGCGCCAACACCCTGCGCCTGGCTCTTTCGGGCCAGCTTGGCGCCAATGCGCTCGCCTCTCCCGAGCTCTACGAGGCGATGGAACTGTGCGTCAGCTGCAAGGGCTGCAAGCGCGAATGCCCGACCGGCGTCGACATGGCACGGATGAAGATCGAGGTCCTGCACCAGCGCCGCAAGACGCACCCGCTGAGTATGCGCGAACGTCTGGTGGCCGATCTACCGCGCTACGCGCCAGTGGCGAGCAGGCTGGGGTGGTTGCTCAACTTGCGTGATCGGGTGCCCGGCATGGCCCGCGCTAGCGAGCGGCTGACTGGCCTGGCGGCGCAGCGCACTTTGCCGGTCTGGCGCCGCGACCAGTTTCTGCCCCGAGCGCGGCCGGCAACGCCAGCGCCCACCCCCGAGGCCCGCCCGGCGCCGACGCCACTGGCGGAATTCCTCGCCGGCGTGACGGCAGCGCCAAGGCGCGAAGTGGTGCTGTGGGCCGATACTTTCAACAACTACTTCGAGTCGGATAACCTGCACGCGGCACGCCGGGTACTGGAGAGCGCCGGCTATCAGGTCCACCTGGCGCGCGCAGCTGAGGACGACGCCGAGCCCAATCGGCCGCTGTGCTGTGGCCGTACCCACTTGAGCGTCGGGTCGGTCGAGAAAGCTCGGGCCGAGGCCCGGCGGACGTTGACGGCGCTCGCACCATACGTTGAGCGCGGCATCGCCGTGGTCGGGCTCGAGCCATCGTGCCTGCTGACCATGCGCGACGAGTTTCTGGTCTTGGGGCTGGGCGAGCCGGCGGTCGCGCTCGCGCGCCAGGCATTCCTGTTCGAGGAGTTCCTCGTGCGCGAGCACGACGCCGGGCGGCTCAAGCTGTGCCTCCATGCGCTGGCCCAAAGCCAGGCCCTGGTCCACGGTCACTGTCACCAGAAGGCGTTCGACGCGGTCAGTCCGATCATCAAGGTTCTGAAATGGATTCCCGGCCTGGCGGTGGAACTGATCGACTCGGGTTGCTGCGGCATGGCCGGAAGTTTCGGCTACGACGCCCGCCAC
>JAHYJF010000116.1 GCA_019428955.1 Burkholderiaceae bacterium | reverse complement strand
GCGAGAGCCAGACCGCGGGAATCATCAGTGCCGCGCCGGCCAGCATGCCGGGAATGATGCCGGCCGCAAACAGCGCCGGCACCGAGGCTCCCGGAACCAGCACCGAGTAGACGATGAAGGCGATCGACGGCGGGATCAGGATGTCGACCGATGCCGCAGCGCCGATCACCGTGGCCGAGAAGGCCGCCGGGTAGCCGGCGCGATTCATCGCCACCAGCATCACGCCGCCAACCGCCGCCGCGGTGGCCGGGCCGGAGCCCGAGATGCCGCCCATGAACATCGCCACCGCGACCGCGATCAGCGGCAGCATGCCCGGCCCGCGTCCGACGATCGCCACCGCGAAGTCGACCAGCTTGCGAGCCACGCCCGATCGTTCGAAAACCGCGCCCACCAGCACGAACATCGGCAAGGCGAGCAACGGGTACTTGGCGATGCCGGCGTAGAAGTTGTTCGGAATTGCCAGCCAGCCCAGGTCAGCCGCGCTGATGCCGATCGAGCCGGCGAGCATCAGCGCCACTCCGATCGGCACGCCCAGCACCATCAGCACGACGAAGGTCACGAAGATTGTCAGGCTGATCATGACGAGCGCCAGGAGCCGATCAAACGCTGCATGGCGCGCACCGCGATGGCCAGCGCCAGTATCGGCAGCCAGATCGTGTACCACCACTGGGGCACGCCGATTCCCGGCGATGTGACGTCGTAGCGGTAGTCATCCCAGAACAGCCGCAGCCCGAGCCCGAACATGATCAGGAAGGTCAGCACCGTGGCGGCTGACGAGAGCATGGCCAGGCGCCGGCGGCTGATCGCCGAGCCGCGGTGGAACAGGATCTCGATCCGGATGTGGCGGTCGCGCTTGACCGCCGCCCCGGCCGCGACCATGGTCATGATCACCATCAGCGAGACCGAGAGTTCCTCGGTCCAGGCGAACGACTGGTTGGTGAGGTAGCGCACGAGCACGTTCAGGAATGTGATCAGCGCGAGCACACCCATCGCGATCCCTCCGACCCAGTCTTCCGGCAGGTAGCGGCGACGGGGCGGGGGGGGCGCGGGTTTCTGGATGGGGTCGTTCATCGCTGGAAAGAGAAGGCCGGGCGAACCCGGCCTGTGGTCATTGCGCTCTGGCAGGGGGCAACGTGCCCTCAGCCCTTGCGGGTGGGTGCGACGGCGGCCTCGGCCTGTTTGACGAGGTCGGCTCCAATCACCTTGGCCCATTTGTCGTAGACCGGCTTGATCGCCTGCTGGAAGGCCTTGAGTTCGGCCGGAGTCAACTCGGTTACCTTGACACCCAGCGCCTCGACGTCCTTGACCAGCGACATGTCGCCGCCCGAGAGGCCCTTGCGGGCGATCGCGATCTCTTCCTTGCCGGCATCGATCGCGGCCTGACGAACGATCTCGCGGTCGGCCGGCGTCCAGGAGGTCCAGATGTCGCGGTTGACGACGTAGATCAGCGGGTCGGCAACATAGCCCCAGCGGGTCACGAATTTCTGCGCGAGGTTTTGCAGCTTGGCCGCGAGGAAGACGTGGAGCGGATTTTCCTGCCCCTCGACCGCACCTGACGCGAGCGCCGGCTGGGCGTCGGCCCAGCTCATCTGGGTTGGGTTGGCGCCGAGCGCGGTGAACGTGTCGTTGAAGATCGGCGAACCGACGACCCGGAATTTCAGGCCCTTCATGTCGGCCGGAGAGCGGATCTCGTGCTTGGAGTTGGTGACTTCCCGAAAGCCGTTTTCGCCCCATGCCAGCGGCACGACTCCGGCCTTCTCGACGATCTTCATGATCTGCTTGCCGACCGCGCCCTGGGTCAGTGCGTCGAGCCCGGCGTGATTACGGGTCAGGAAGGGCAGCGAGAACAGGTTGAGTTCCTTGAGCTGCGGCGACCAGTTGATGGTCGATCCGACCGCCATGTCGATCACGCCCTGGCGGATCGCCGAGAACTCGCGGGTCTGGTCACCATTGATGAGCGACACGCCCGGATACATCTTGATCTTGATCCGGCCCTGGGTGCGTTCGCGCACGAGATTGATCCAGATCTCGGCGCCCTTGCCCCACGGGAACGCGGTGCCGACTACTGTCGAGAGCCGGTACTCGTCCTTGTATTTGCCTTGCGCGAACGCGGGGCGGGTAACGATGAATGGGGCGGCAAGCGCTACTGAACCGGCAGCGCCGGCCTTGAGCATGGAACGACGATCCATGGTGGGATTCCTCCTCGGATGGTGTGGGAACTGCCTGGCGACCGGCGGAAGCCGCCTGGGCGTCATGTTCTGGTGGCCGATGCCGATTCATTCTAGCTTACCGCTTGGCCGCCGCAGACAAGTATATCGCTGCCGGTCCGTGACCGGACAGCCTGGCGGTTGGGCCGTTGTCCCTGCGTCGCAGCGCCGGTTTGCCGGGGTTGGATGGGAGGGGGTTGCAATTGCGAGTGGTTCGTATTACGATCCGACCACAGTAAACAATCGCCGAGCCCGCCACTAATGCCATCCAAGCGTTTCGTCCCCGCAATCATGTTCGTCGCGCTGTTTTCGGCCAATGCCGTTCTCGCTGCCGACGCGGAATTCGCCTTGAGCATCAAGAACCACCGCTTCGAACCGGCTGAACTCAAGGTGCCGGCAAACCAGCGCATCAAGCTGGTGGTCCACAACCAGGATAGCACCCCCGAAGAGTTCGAGAGCCACAGTCTCAACCGCGAGAAAGTGATTCCCGGAGGCGCCAAGGCAGTCATCTTCATCGGTCCGCTCAAGCCCGGGCGCTATGGTTTCGTCGGCGAGTTCAACGAGAAGACCGCCGTCGGCGCGGTGGTTGTCGAGTAGGGCGGGGAGGACGAGATGTTCGCTGCCGGTCTGATTGTATTTCGCGAGTCGCTCGAGGCGGCTCTGTTTATCGGTATCGTGGCTGCCGCCACCAGGCAGCTGGCGGGACGCGGCCGCTGGCTCAGCGCCGGGGTCGCGGCAGGCGTGCTCGGCGCCGTCCTGCTGGCGGTGCTGGCCCAGCACATCAGCTCCTGGGCCGGGGGTATCGGGCAGGACCTGGTCAACATCGGCGTCCAGTCGCTCGCGCTGCTGATGCTGATCTGGCACTGCGTCTGGGTTACGACCCATTCGAGTGAGATGGTCGCTGACGCCCGCCGCATTGGCGATTCGGTCCAGGGTGGGCAACGACCGCCCAGGGCGCTGCTGGTGGTAGTGGCCCTGGCCGTGCTGCGCGAGGGCGCCGAAACGGTGCTGTTCCTGAGCGGCATGATGGCCGGCAACTCGACCTCGGCCTGGGAGGTGTTGGGATCGGGGTCTGCCGGACTTGCCGCCGGGATGCTGGTCGGATACCTGCTCTATGCCGGGCTTTCGCGGATTCCGCTGAAGACCCTGTTCGCCACCACCAACGTGCTGGTCGCACTCTTCGCCGGCGCGATCGCCAGCCAACTGGCCAAGACCCTGGGCCAGGCTGGATTGATCGACGCCGGGAGCGCGCCGCTGTGGGATAGCTCGGCCCTGTTGGCCACCGATTCGGCGCTCGGCACCGTCCTTCATGCGTTGGTCGGCTACGACGCCAACCCCTCGGGCGCGCAGTTCATTGCCTATGTCGGGGTCCTGGCAGTAATTTATTCTGGTACCCGGCTCGCCAAGCCAGCGCCACTGCGGCCGCCGACCCCTGGCTACCAGGGGGCGGCCAATCGCTAGGCGTGCCTACTCCCGGTCGAGTTTGTCGCACATCGGGTCGATCATGATCGAGCCGCCGCCGACCACCCGCTGCTCGGCCGAGAGCGTGACCCGGAGCCACTCGCACTCATAGGTTTCAAAGCGCCACGACCAGGTTTCGCGGTTCTGCCATTCGGGGGCGCGGTCGGCTGGGCGACCGAGCAGCAGGAGCAATTCCTCGCGCGACATGCCGTCGCGGATCTGCGCGAAATAGCTGTCCTGCAAGACCTGTGCCCAGCGGCTGACCTGGCCGTGTTCATCCAGGTCCACCATCCAGGTAGCACGACCGTAGGGGCCAAGCGCGTATTCCAGCCGCTCACCACCTGAGGGCAACTGGTAGCGGCCGGTCGGCTCGCCCAGGGCGGCGCGCACCTGGGCCTCGCTCTGGCCGGGGCGCAAGCTTGCCGGGTTGAGCGCACAGCCGGCCAGCGCCGCGGCGAGTGCCATTTGTCCAATCAGCCTGATCATCTGCAGTGCTGCCTCGTGGCTGGGGACTTGTCGAACAGCGCCTCCATTTCGCGCCGCAGCTGGTAGGCCGGGGTGCCCTGGTCGATGGCCACGTCTTCCCAGGTGAGCGACTGGCCCTTGGCGACCGCGCGCACCAGCTTGATTTCATGGGCCAAGCCCAGCGGCAAGCCGCCCATGTGCTGTGAGGTCGCCGCCGGCAGCAGCTTGCCCCAGACCGTGTAGCCGCCTTCACCGTCAAGCATCTCGCCGGCCTTGAGGTCACGCTTGGCGGTGGCGACGACGTCGGCATTCCAGCAGGTCGCCACCCCGGTCGCTTCACCGCGCAGCGCCACCGACGCCACCGACATGCCGACCTCGAGCCCGATCAGGTGCCAGCGCTTGTAGAGCGTGAAATAGCGCCCCGAAGGGTCGGTGTGGGCAGCGTATTCCTCGAAGCAGTTCTTGATGTATTCGGTTTCCGCTTCCACCGTCACCCAGACACCCATGCGGATGTCGTAGGGAATCTTGCGGCCATCAGCTTCGAGGCAGGAAATCACTTCCACCATCCCCTTGCGTTCGAGCACTCCGCCTTCGGCGATTGGCCGGGTCACGAAGGGGATGTCCTCGACGCTTGCTGGCGGGTACAGCAGGCCGTTGCTGGGCACTGTCAGGCCGGTGGCATTGGCTACCGCGGTGCTCTCGATCGCGGGCTTGGTGCCGTCGAGAAAGCTGTTGAACATCTTGGGGTTGAGCCCGCCGCGCTGCGCCTGTTCCGGCGTCAAACCCCAGTTGTTCCAGACCGTGTCGGGGGTCGATTCGGAAAAATGGGGCAGCCACTTGTGGCCGCGGCCGGCGGCCACCACCGGGAAGCCGCAGGTGCGCGCCCAGTCCACCAGGTCGCAGATCATCGCCGGCTGGTCACCAAAGGCGAGCGAATAGATCACGCCCGCCGCTGCCGCCCGGCGCGCCAGCAGCGGGCCGCAAAAAGCGTCGGCCTCGACCGTGACGTTGACCACGTGCTTGCCGTGCCCGAAGGCCCCCAGGATGTGGTCGACCGCCGCGACCGGGTTGCCGGTGCATTCCACGACCACGTCGACGTTCGGATCCGCAACCAGCTTGCGCCAGTCAGCGGTGATCCAGGTCGCGCCGGTCTTGAGTGCGTCCGCCGATGAACTGGCGGCGCTCTGTTCCGGTTTCCAGCCGACCCGCGCGAGGTTGCGGCGGGCCGCGTCAGGCGCGAGATCGGCGATGCCAACCATCTGTACCCCTGGGGTGCGCACCACCTGCGCCAGGTACATGGCGCCGAACTTGCCGGCGCCAATCAGGCCGACCCGCACCGGCTTCTTGTCGGCGGCTCGTTGTTGCAACTTGGTGTACAGGCTCATGGTGTTCCTCGCGAATTGATTGGTCGGTTGCTGGCAGTAACGATACCAGTCTGGATTGGACTCATCTGCTGGGTCAAGGGTGGTGAGTGCCCGGCGTCACTCCGAGCGCAGCGCCGCCACCGGGTCGAGCAGTGCCGCCCGGCGAGCCGGCAGCACCCCGGCGAGCAGGCCAATTGCAATGGCGATGCCCTCGGCCAGGATGACGAAGGTCAGGGGCGTGTGCACCGGCAAGGCGGGCAGCGCCAGGTGCAGCAACTGCGCCAGGCCGATGCCCAGCGTCAGGCCGATCACGCCGCCGATGGCCGAAAGCGCGACCGCCTCACCCAGGAACAAGCCGAGGATGGTCTTGCGACGCGCCCCCAGGGCCACCAGCAGCCCGATCTCGCTGGTGCGCTCGCTCACCGCGATGGTCATGATGGTCGCGATGCCGACCGCGCCGACCAGCAGCGAAATGCTGCCCAGCGCGCCCACCGCCATGGTCAGGATGTCGAGAATGTTCGACAGCGTGCGCAGCATGTCCTCCTGGGTGGTGATGGTGAAATCCTCGCGGCCGTGGCGCGCGATCAACCTGCTCTTGACGGCGCTGACGATGCTGGCCGCCGGGATATTTTCCTGGTAGGCGAGGTCGATCTTCATCATGCCGTCGCGGTTGTAGAGCTCGAGCGCGCGGGCGGTGGGAATGTACGCCGAGTCGTCGAGATCCACGCCCAGGAACTGGCCCTTGGCCTCGAGCACGCCGATGACCCGAAACTGCATGTTCCCGACCCGTATCCGCGCGCCGAGCGGATTGGCAGCGCCAAACAGCTCGCTCTTGAGCTTCGCCCCCAGCACCACGAAGGCGCGCGCGTTCTCGAGCTCTTCCTCGGGCAGGAACTGGCCGGCGCGGATCTTGACGCTGTAGACCCGCGCCATGTCGGCACCGACGCCGTTGACGGTGGTGCGTCGTACCCGGCCATTGCCGCTGACCTCGGTGTTTCCCCAGACCATGGCAGTCATGCCGGTGACGTGCGGCAGGCGCGCCAGTGCCCGTGCATCGTCCAGGGTCAGCGGTCGCACCGAGGTTGGGATACCGGTCGGGGCGGGGCCGGAGGTCTTGATCTTGCCGGGCGAGATGCTGGCGATGTTGGTTCCGAACTGGGTGAACTCGGCCAGCACGAAACGATGTATGCCTTCGCCGATCGAGGTCAGCAGGATGACAGCGGTGATGCCCACTGCAATGCCCAGCAGCGTCAGGAAACTGCGCAGCCGCTGGGTCGTCAGGGCACGCAAGGAAAGCGCGATGGCATCCGAGATGATCATCCTCGTCAACGCCCGGAGAGCGCCTGCACCGGGTCCAGTCGCGCGGCGCGGCGTGCCGGCAGGACCCCGAAGATGATGCCGGTCGCGAGCGCCGTGCCGAGCCCAGCCAGCACCGCCCAGTCCGGGGCGTAAGCCGGAAAGGTCGGGTAGAGGTGGCGAATGATTGCGGCGCCAAGCTGGCCCAGCGCATAGCCCACCACCGCTCCGGTCAGCGAGAGCATCGCGGCCTCGGTCAGGAACACCAGGCGAATGCGGCCGCCGGTGGCCCCGAGCGCCTTGAGCAGCCCGATTTCAGCGGTGCGCTGCGTCACCGACACCAGCATCACGTTCATCACCAGAATGCCGGCGACCGCCAGGCTGATCGCGGCGATCCCGGCCACGCCGAGAGTCAGGGCGCCGAGCAGGCGATCGAAGGTCGAGAGCACCGCCTGCTGGGTGATCACGGTTACGTCCAGTTCGCCATCGTGGCGCAGCTTGATGATCTCGGTTACCTGGGCCTTGGCGGCTTCGATCGCGTCACGGCCGCTGGCCTCGACCAGGATCCGGAACAGGGTATTGCTGTTGAACATGGCCTGGGCGAGCGACACCGGCACCATCACCAACTCGTCGGTGTTCATCCCCAACCCCTGGCCGCTGGCGGCGAGGACGCCGACGACCCGGACGCGACGATCGCCGACCCGCACCAACTGGCCGAGCGCCTGATTGTTGCCGAACAGTTCGCGGCGCACGTTGGCTCCGATCACCACCTCGGCGGCGCCGCGATTCCAGTCGCCCCCCGCCAGGAAGCGCCCTTGCGCCAAGTCCATGCGGCGCAAGCCGAGATATTCGGCAGTGGTGCCGGCGACCATCACCTCGCGCAACCGGCCCCCGGCGCTGATCTCCGAAGTGCCCACCGCCAGTGGCGCCACCTGGGTGACGGCGCGGGCCCGCAGCAGGGCCTGGGCATCGTCCACGGTCAAGTCGCGGGGTGTATTGGTGATCGCGCCGCCAGGGCTGAAGCCGCCGGTCTCGGAACGTCCCGGGAGCACGATCACCAGGTTGCTGCCCAGGGAAGAAAACTCGTTCATCACATAGCGCCGGGCGCCGTCGCCCAAGGCGGTGAGCACCACCACGGCGGCGACGCCAATCGCCATCGCCAGCACCAGCAGCGCGGCGCGCAGCGGGTTGCCGGTGGCAGCGTCGCGCGCGAAGCGGATCAGATCGGCGCCGCGCATCACCCAGCGCCGCTGTCGTTGACCACCATGCCGTCCTCCATCAACAGCTGGCGGCGCGCCCGCGCGCCCAGGTTGCCGTCGTGGGTCACCATCAGCAGCGTCACGCCCAGGGCGTTGAGTTCCTCGAGCAGGTGGACCACTTCCTCGCCGGTGCTGCGGTCGAGGTTGCCGGTGGGCTCGTCGGCCAGGATCATGGCCGGGCGCATGATCGTCGCCCGGGCGATCGCGACCCGCTGACGCTGCCCGCCGGAGAGTTCGTCGGGGCGATGGTCGGCGCGATTGTCGAGCCCGTATTCCTTCAAGGCCTGGGTCACGCGCCGGGCGCGTCTTGCCGGCGCAACCCCGGCGAGCACCATCGGCAGCGCGATGTTCTCGGCCGCGGTCAGGCGCGGCACGAGGTGGAAACTCTGGAACACGAAGCCGATGCGCGCGCTGCGCACCTGCGCCTGCTCGTCGGGCGAGAGGGTGGTGACGTCACGGCCTTCAAGCAGGTAGTGGCCGGAGTTGGGGCGATCGAGCAGTCCCAACAGGTTGAGCAGCGTCGACTTGCCCGAACCCGACGGACCCATCACCGCGAGGTATTCGCCGGCGTTGATCTTCAGGCTGAGATCGCGCAGGGCATGCACCTCGGAGTCCCCGAGGTGGAACACCCGTTCGATGCCGGTGAGCTCGACCTGGGCGGCGCTCATTTGGCCGACTTGTCGTCCGCCACGAATGTCGCGCCGGCCTTGACGCCCTCGCGCTCCAGCGAGGTCACGACCCTATCGCCCGACTTCAGCCCTTCGAGGACTTCGGTGAACTCCCAGTTCGACAGCCCGGTCTTGACCTTGCGTTCCTGCAAGGTGCCGTCAGCTCCGGCCACCAGCACCCGCGAGCCTTCCTGCAGCGCCGAGGTCGGCACCCGCGCCACGTCTTCGCGAGTGGCCAGGATGACCTCGACGTCAGCGCTGTAACCTACGAGCAGCCGCGGCGGAGCCTGGTCGGGATCCAGCGTGGCCTCGATGTCCACTGTCCGGGCCTGCTTTTCGACCGCCGAGACGTAGGGCGCGACGCGCCGGACCTTGCCGGGGAACGATTGTTTGGGCAGAGCGTCGAAGCTGATCCGCACGGGCTGTCCCGCGACGACCTTGGGGGCATCGACCTCGTCCATCGGGGCGCTGACGTAGAGGCAGGAGTCGTCGATCAGGTCGATGGCCGGAGGCGTCGGCACTCCTGGCGGAGATGGTGTCGAGTACTCGCCGACTTCGCCGACGATCTTGGCCACCGTGCCGGCGAACGGGGCGTAGATCACCGTGCGGCGCTGCTCGATCCGGCTGGCGCTGACGCGGGCCTGGGCCTGGGCCACATCGGCCTTGGCGACATCGCAGCCGGCACGCCTGGCCAGCGCCTCGCTGCGCGCCTGCTCCTCGCGCGAACCGGAAACAAAACCCTGCTTGAACAGCGAGGATTGCCGCGCGGCTTCGCTCTCGGCGTTGGCGGCCACGGCGCAGGCTTCGGCAACTCGTTTGCGCGCGGTCTCCACTTGCGCCAGTGCCATGGTGCTTTGCGCCTGCTGGTCGTCATTCCAGAGCTTCATCAGCAACTGCCCCTTCTCGACGCGATCGCCTTCCTTGACCGCCAGCACCTCGATGCGACCACCCATCGTCGCCGAGAGCTTGGTGCGCTGGCAGGCCTCGAGCGTTCCGGCGCGGGTGTTGGCAATGCTCGATTCGACCCGTCCATGGTCAACGGTAACGAGCATGACGGCAATCGGTTTCGGGCGCTTGGCCCACCAGATTCCAGCTCCCAGCAGGATGACGACGAGCAGGGCTATTAGCAGTCGGCGAAGCAGTTTGGCGGACATGAAGGATTCAGTGGCGGGATGGACTCTTTATCATTATAGGTGCCGGCCTCGAGCTCAACGATAGGCTGCACACACCTCGCCTTCGGCCTCGAAGGAATCGAGCGCGGCGTTGTACCCGTGCCAGTTGGCGCCGGCGCGCAGCTGTTGCAGCGCTGCCGGAAAGCGGTAATTGGGATCCAGCAGCACCGCGCTGGCGTGCTGGCCCAACTCCTCTACCAGCAAACGCTTGACCGCCACCATGTCGGCAAAGCTGAGTTGATCCTCCGCGATGCCGCGGCACTTGGCGATCAGCCGGGCAATCTGGTGGCGCTGGTCGACA
>JAHYJF010000115.1 GCA_019428955.1 Burkholderiaceae bacterium | reverse complement strand
GGCTGGGGCGAGATTATTCTCACCGACGATAGCGGCGCTCCGATGCCCAAAAGATTCAACCTTCTCGCCCTCCAAAACGGCGTTCTGGCCGATCTTGGCGAGGCGCGATTGCCCGCCGGGAACTACACCCAGCTGAGGCTGGTCCTCGCGCCCAACAGCGGCACCGATCCGATGGCCAATTCAGTGGTTCTGAGTGATGACAGCGAACTGCCGCTTACCACTCCCAGCGGTCAACAATCGGGGCTCAAGCTCAAGACCAACATCACTGTACTGGCTGATCAGGTAGCCGACTTCTTGATCGACTTCGACGCCCACAAGTCTATCCAGGTGGTCAAGGCAGGCGCCTCCGGGAAATACATGCTCAGGCCGGTCATCAGGGTGATGCCCACATACCATTCCGCAGGTGTGGCTGGATTCCTCGCCCCGACGTTGGTGGAAAGTTGCGGCCAGTGCGTGACGCTGCAGAAGGACGGTGTAGTGGTCCAGCACACGACGCCCAATTCCGATGGTCGGTTCGTGCTCGCAACCTCGGCAGGAGACGGCTATACCCTGGTCGTAACCGTGCCCGGACACGCCACCGCCGTGGTCACCGGAGTGCCCATTAGTGCCGGCACTCTGACCGAAGTGAATGCCTCGGGCAACGCGATCAATCCGCCACCGTCTGATAGCGGCACGCTCGACGGGGCGGTAACCTTCCAGGGTTCTGGCGATCCGTTGCCGACGATTGTTCCCGCCGTAGGCGCCAGCGTTCGTGTACTCCAGGACCTGACCGCCGGCCCGACCATCGAGGTCGCTTCGGGCTGGGTCAGCGATCCTGAGGGCCTCTATGGTTACCAGGTGCCAGTCGGTGCCACGCAGATAGCGCCGTACGCGCTGTTGCCGGCCCCGCTGGTATTCGCCCCCGACGCCACCGGTGCCGGCTTCTACTCGCTGGTCGCCAGTCTGGACGGGTTCGCGGACCAGCCCGCAGACCTGGCTACCAAGCTCACAGCGGGCTTGATCATTACCACCGATTTCCTATTCGTCGCTCCCTGACATCCGTCAGTAACCAGCAGTAAACAAGACGAGCCCTCACGGGCCCGTCTTGTTGCGTGCCGGGTCGGCTGCGTTCGACCCGTCCCGGCATTCGGGGTAGCTATGGCTAGGGGCGGTTCGCCACGAGATTGTTGTTGAGCTCAAGAGGCGAGCGAGTTTGCGCCTGGGCGAAAACGCAGCTGGCCGACGTCCCGACGAGCTTCGGTCCAGCCATCCCCGGGCGGCTGGTATAACCCCAGGAGTTGACCAAAATGATCGGGCCATCGCCGGTGCTGACCGGTTGCAGCCACGGGCCGCCCGAAGCTCCTCCCGACAGCCCACAACTCGGCAGCCACCAGTTGACAGCCTCCATCGTCGTCATCTTCTCGGCGCATTGCATGAAGTTCGGGGCTTCGCTGTACGAATAGCCGAGCGCGGCGGTGAAATCCGGACTCGTTGGTCCCGAAGTGGTCTTGTCATCGACTACCACCGCGCCAAAAATGACCGTCATCGCGCCCGCGGCAACTTCCAGATCGTCGCTCGTATTCTTTAAGAAGCCTGGCGTATGCGCGCCGGACTTAGGAACGACGTGGAAGGCATAGTCCCAGGCGACATTATTTGGAAAGGTCATGGTTGTCCAGTTATTGTCCACGACGCCGAAATCTGGCACCCAGCAGCCCAGGGGATCATTGCCGCAGTTCAGATCGGTGCCCGATCCGCTGGTCGCATCCTGGTCGAGGATGAACATTACATTGCGGGCAAACGCCTTGTTGGCGTCGTCGTAGACGCAGTGCGCCGCGGTAATGATGAGCGAACGATCCGCGGCGCCATCGCTGGCCACGGTCCCCGAACAAACATAGCCAGCCCAGCGGGTTAGCCTCTTGTTGGTAGGCATATCGAAATAGATCCGTCCGGCGGCCATCTGCACATTACCGCCACCGGGCCAAGCTGCATTGGTGACGGTTACCGCGCCTTTGCCTCCCCCCGCACCGCCTGTCGCGGTGTTGACGCTGAAGTTGACCCATGAGGACGAACTGGAATTGCCGCCCTTGCCGGCCGCGTCCTTGGCGACCACCTGCCAGCTCCAATCCCCGTCGGTAAAGCCCTGCAGCGAAACCGTCCAGATATCCTGGGATGTCTGCGTGGCGGCAAAAGACTGTGCCAGGCCGCTGCCTTTCTGCACCTTGAAGCTGACCGATTGCACGCCGCTGGGGTCGGTGACCGTCGCGCTGAAGGTGTAGGCGACCCCGATCGTCGCACCTGGCGCAGGGTTCATCGCCGAAATGGCTGGACCGGTGGCATCACCCCCGCCACCGCCGCTGGGCTTGCCAAACGGCCAGGGCGTAGCCTCGCGCGCCGGCGTTTCCGCCGCCACCTCGTGGCCGTAGGGAACGAGGACTCCGTTCGGGTGGGGCATATAGCCCAACCCACGCGGGTCGATCACCAGGTCGCGGGGAATTGCGTCAGCCCGGCGCACGCTCGTCCAGTGCTCGACGACCCGCGCCTTACCGGGGTCAATTGACTCGCGGTCCTGGGAAATAAGCATGGCCACGAATATGATTCAGGTCATTGGGCGAAGCCGCCCTCCGGGAGAGACTCATGAGTGCCTGCGACAAACCACGCCTGCTGTTCGTGCCCGGGCACATGTGCGACGAGCGGCTCTACGCCGCCCAGGTGGCCGCGCTCAGGACTGACTTCGATTGCCAGGTGATAGTGTTTCGCCGGAAGCGCTGGCTCGGCGAGATTGCCCGCGCCATATTCGCGTCCCAACCCGAACGCTTCCACTCGTCGGCCTGTCGATGGGCGGCTACGTTGCCTTCGAGCTGTTGCGCCAGCATCCGGAGCGTCTGCTGAGCCTCGCCCTGAGCGAGCTCGTGCGTTCGATGGCCGGGAGCATCGCCCTCGACGGACTGATCGCGCAACAGGAGGCGATGCCGGCCCGACCCGATTCCCCGGCTGACCTGGCCCGCGTATCCTGCCCGAGCCTGGTTATGGTCGGGCGCCAGAACCAGGTCACGCCGATCGCCGATCACCTGGCAATGGTTGAGCACATTCGCAGGCAGCGCGCCGACTGCCGCTTCGAGATCATCGAGGATTGCGGCCACCTGTCGACCGTCGAACAGCCCGCGGCGACAAGCCAACTGCTCCGCAACTGGCTGAAGCCCTGAACGCGCTGCACGGACAGGCTCCTAGGGGTATCCTCGGCTTGAGCGTCGGGCGTTGCCGCCCGGCTTTTGCGACCCAGGAGCCCACTGTCATGCGCTACAACCCACTCGGCCGCACCGGCCTGTTTGTTTCCGAACTCTGTCTCGGCACCATGACTTTCGGTGGCAGCAGCGGGATCTGGGCGAAGATCGGCTCGCTGCAACAGGCCGATGCCGAGCGGCTGATCGGCGCGTCACTCGACGCCGGCATCAACTTCATCGACACCGCTGACGTCTATGCCGACGGCGCCTCGGAGCTCATCACCGGCCAGGCGTTGAGGAATCTAAAGGTGGCCCGCGAGGACCTGGTGGTGGCGACCAAGGTTTTCAGCGAAACCGGCCCAGGCGTCAACGCCCGGGGCGCGTCGCGCAAGCACATTCTCGACGGCATCAGGGCGAGCCTGAAGCGGCTCCAGCTCGACTACATCGATCTCTACCAGATCCACGGCTTCGATCCGGCCGCGCCGATAGAGGAAACCGTGCGCGCCCTCGACCAACTGGTTCGTGACGGCGACGTGCGCTACGTCGGGGTCTCCAACTGGGCCGCCTGGCAAATCGTCAAGGCGCTGGGTATCGCCGAGCGCTTGGGGCTGGCGCGCTTCGAATCCCTGCAGGCCTACTACACCGTGGCCGGGCGTGACCTCGAGCGTGAGCTGATTCCCATGCTGCGCAGCGAAGGGGTCGGCCTGATGGTCTGGAGTCCGCTGGCGGGAGGCCTGCTGAGCGGCAAGTATGGCCGTGGCCAACAGGCCGAGGGCGACAGCCGCCGGGTCATCTTCGACTTCCCGCCGGTCGACAAGGAACGCGCCTGGGACTGCATCGACGTGATGCGCCCAATCGCGCAGACCCACGGCGTGTCGGTCGCCCAGGTGGCGCTGGCCTGGCTCTTGCACCAGCAGCAGGTGAGCACGGTCATCATCGGCGCCAAAGGACCAGAGCAGCTCGCTGACAACATCGCAGCCACGCAATTGAAGTTGAGCGCCGAAGAACTCCGACAGATCGACCGGATCAGCCGCCTGCCGGCCGAATATCCGGGCTGGATGCTGGAGCGCCAGGGTGAATATCGCCGCAAGCAGATCGCCGCATCGTCCCGGGATTAGGTCCGCCTTGACCCCGGAACAGGAGCACTGGGAACTGGCACCATCAAGGAGATCCGCGATGTCGGCACCAGGGATGGCCGCGGAGCCACTGTTTCCCGGCTTCGAGCAAGTTATCGTCGCCGTCGACGACAAGGTCCAGATCAATGCGGTGATCGGCGGCAATGGCCCACCAATCCTGTTGCTGCACGGTCATCCCCAGACCCACGCCATCTGGCACAAGGTCGCCCCGGCCCTGGCCGAGCGCTTCACCGTGATCGCCGCCGACTTGCGCGGCTACGGCGATTCGTCCAAACCGCAGGGAGACGCCGGGCACCTCAATTACTCGAAGCGCGCCATGGCACTTGATCAGGTGGCGTTGATGGAGGAGCTAGGATTCAGGCGCTTCGACCTGCTCGCCCACGATCGGGGAGCGCGGGTGGCCCACCGCCTGGCGATCGATCATCCGGCCGCCGTGGGCCGTGTCGTAATGCTCGACATCGCTCCGACGCTCGCCATGTACCGCGTCACTACCGAAGCCTTTGCGCGCGCCTACTGGCACTGGTTCTTCCTGATCCAGCCCGCGCCCCTGCCCGAGCGACTGATCGAAGCCGACCCGGCGGCCTACGTCGCCGAGGTGATGGGCGGGCGCAGCCCCGGCCTGGGGCCGTTCGATCCCCGGGCGCTCGCCGAGTACCAGCGCTGCCTTGCCCTGCCGGGCGCGGCCCACGGCCTGTGCGAGGACTATCGCGCTTCGGCCAGCGTCGACCTGGAGAACGACCAGGCCGATCTCACGGCAGGCCGGATGATCGAAGCGCCGCTGCTGGTCCTGTGGGGAGATCAAGGCGTAATCCAGAGCTGCTTCCAGCCGCTCGACGAATGGCGGCGCTTGGCCCGCGACGTGCGCGGCGCGGCGCTACCCTGCGGTCACTACGTCCCGGAAGAAGCACCCGCGGAACTGCTGGCGCAGGCGCTGCCGTTTCTTGCCGGCGAGGCCTGATCAGGCCAGCGGTCGCGTCAGGTAGACGCCCTCTCGGCCGACGATAGCCGCGCGCGCCGGCATGAAGATTGTGCACTCGTCACACGGCGCACGAACCTCGAGCGCGCCATCGGTGGCGATCAGTTCATCCTTGGCGAAGGTCTCGAACCCGATCACTGGGCGCGTGAAGGCGAAACTCTCGTTGGCGATGACGTGGGTCCGCAGCAGCTCGAAACGCCGCCGCGGCTTGGGGCTAGCATGCGCGCTCTCCACCAGGCCGAAGTGGCGCAGGAAGTCCATCGTTACCGCCACCGCGACATCGGCGCTGGCCTGTTTGAAATGCTGTCCGCATTCGACCACCAGCGCCGCACCCGGGCCATTCTCATGCCCATGGGCTCCGTGCTGAATCAGCGGAGTGCCTGAACCAAGGCCGCTGGGCATGACCAGGTGCACGCCCGGTTGGGCCAAGGCACCCGCAACCACGCTGTTGCGCTCAAAGCCCGGATAGACCAGGAACGGGACCACGTCCTCGCTGGTCGAATGGATGTCGAGAATATGCTCGGCCGCGGCCACCGCCGGCCGCATGGCGCGCGCGCGGCGCAACTCGGAGCTGTCCTCGTCGCCATCGAGCCATTCCTTTGACCAGATGCGGTTGAAATTATGGGTGATCTGCCGGCTGGCGAACGGATTGTTCTGATCGAAGCTCTGGTAGGCCGCGACATTGGCGAAGCTCGTGGTGAGGGTGCCGATGCGCGGGCGCACGTCGTTGTCGAGCAGATGGCAGACCGCCACCATGCCGCAGAACTCGTTGCCGTGGGTGAGCGCGTTGATCAGCACGTGTGGACCGGGCTTGCCGGAGTCGATGCGATGGACGTAATCGATGCCGGTATTGCCGCGCCGGTAGGCGGACAGGTCGCGCGGCAAGACCTCGAAGCGGGGCTGGGTGCTGGACATGGTTGGGCTCGAAATGGTAGTGCCCGGCATTTTACTGCCTGGCGCCGGGCGAGCAAGGGCAATTGCCTATCGAACCCGAATATCGAGGAATGCGAGCAGAAGTGGATTGACCAGCCCGGACCTGGTCAGCGGCGCTGGAGGAACCAGCCCACGCCGGCAATCAACAGCACCAGCGCCGCCGACTGAGCTGGGTTGTCGAGCGCGAGCTGCAAAATATGATCCCCGAGGCCGGCCAACGAATCGAACCAGCCCGCGATACCGTTGGTCAGCGAAGACCCTGAACCGGAGAGCAATGCGTACTCCATAACTGGGTACCTTTGCTGGTTGGGCAAAGCCAAACGCTTAAGATCGCGCCCTTGACCCTGGCTGTCAATGGAGAGCTTTGCCCCTGATCATGTTCTGACGGGTGGCTGTGGATACCACGAGAAGGCGTTTATCAGATTTCTTTCTTATCTGTTTACAAATACTTAGCGACTATTTTTAATGTCCTTTCTCACTTTGGGCGATCGCTGCAATCACTGCCCGACCGGGTATCTGAGGGCATTGCTGGCAAGCTTGGCCCGAACGGCGGCATCCAGGTCGACGTCCATCACGAAGGCCAGGCGCACCAGGTAGATCAGGACGTCGGCCAGTTCGTCACGAACCGCCTGCGCGATTGCCGGGTCACTCGCGACGCCCTTAGACTGCTCCTCGGTGAGCCACTGGAAGATCTCCACCAGCTCGCCCACCTCCCCGGTCAGCGCCATCGCCAGGTTCTTGGGCGAGTGATACTGTTGCCAGCCCCTGGGCTCGGCAAACTTGGTCAGTGCCCGCTGCAGGCCGGCTACATCGACGAGTCGATCGTTCATGCTGGTATCACTCCTTGGCAAGCAGGTGCCTGGTCAGCCAATCCGCCGCGAGTTGCGCGGCGCGTTCGAGCGCGCCCGGCTCCTCGAAGAGGTGGGTGGCGCCGGGGATGATTTCGATTCGCAGCGGGCAGTCCATCAGTTCGGCCGCCGCCCGGTTCAGTTCGATCACCTCCCGGTCGTGCCCGCCGATGATCAGCAAGACGGGCGACCTCACCAGGCCCAGAGCCTCTTCGCCGGCCAGGTCGGGGCGCCCGCCGCGCGAAACCACCGCGGCCACCGCGTCCGGGGATCGGGCTGCAAGCTGCAACGCAGCGGCCGCCCCGGTACTGGAGCCAAACAGTGCGCGCGCCATGGTGCCGGTGCGCGGGTCCTGCGCGAGCCAGTTGGCGGCCAACGCCAGGCGCTCGGTGAGCAGGGCAATGTCGAAGCGGCGCTCGTAATCCTCGTCCTCGCGCTCGGTGAGCAGGTCGATCAGCAGGGTGGCGAGCCCGGCGCGCTGCAACTGGGCCGCGACGAAACGGTTGCGCGGCGAGTGGCGCGAAGAGCCGCTGCCGTGGGCAAAGAGCACCATGCCACCAGCGCACTCCGGCAGGGTAATGTCTCCGGTAATCACCGCTGAGCCACCGACAGCGATGCGCACCGTTTCGCTATTCATCTGGGCACCTCCACGCAGGATTGGGAGCGGTTTTTCGAGGATACGCCGGCTGGGGCGCAATTGGCGAACGTTGCTGCGCCCGCGACCAGCGGGCGAACCCTGGTGGTATCCTCAAATCCGGCTCCTTGCCCGGAATGGACGATATGGCGACGTCTGCAACCACTCTCTTCGTTGCCGGCGACGTGATGACCGGCCGAGGGATCGACCAGATCCTCGCTCGGCCCGGCGATCCGCAACTCTTCGAACCCTACGTGCGCTCTGCCCTGACCTACGTCGACATTGCCGAGCGATCGAGCAGACCGATTACGCGCGGTGTCGATGCCGTCTATATCTGGGGCGATGCGCTCGCCGAGATCGATCGCCTGGCGCCGGCAGCCCGGATCGTTAACTTCGAGACCGCGATCAGCGAGCGGGGCAAGCCTTCGCCTGACAAGGACATCCACTATCGGATGCATCCTGCCAACATCGGCTGCATCAGCGCTGCGGCGATCGACTGCTGCGTGCTGGCCAACGACCATGTGCTCGACTGGGGCCACCAGGCTCTGGCCGACACCCTGGCGAGCATTCGCGGCGCCGGGCTGAAATGCGTCGGAGCCGGCGAGAACGAGCAGCGGGCACAGGAACCGGCACTCATCGAAACGACCGGCGGGCGGCGCGTGCTGGTGTTCGCTTGCGCCACTCTGGGCAGTGGCGTACCCCGTGACTGGGCTGCAGAGGGCAGTCGCGCCGGGGTCAACCTGATCGAGGAACCGAGCGATCATGCCGCCGACCTCCTCGCGCGCAAGATCGGCGCGCACATCCGCGCCGGCGACCTGGTAGTGGTGTCGATCCACTGGGGCAGCAACTGGGGATACCAGGTAACGCGCAGCCAGAGGCTGTTCGCCCACCGGCTGGTCGACAGCGGCTTGGTCCACCTGGTCCACGGCCATTCATCCCACCATCCCCGCCCGATCGAGATCTACCGTGCTTGCCCGATCCTCTATGGCTGCGGCGACCTGATCAACGACTACGA
This sequence comes from Burkholderiaceae bacterium, assembly GCA_019428955.1. Lineage (GTDB taxonomy): Bacteria > Pseudomonadota > Gammaproteobacteria > Burkholderiales > Burkholderiaceae_E > JAGXFR01. Next base: position 1,510 of record JAHYJF010000115.1, on the reverse strand, counting down.
GGGCATCGGCGGCCACGAAAGCTATCGGCCGGAACTGGCACTGTTGTACTTCCCGACATTCGCCCAGTCGCCCTCTCGGCTAATCGAACTGAGGATGGTGCCGCTGCGCCTGAGGCGATTCAGGCTCGAGCGCGCTAGCCGGGAAGATGCGCGTTGGCTTGCCGAGACGCTGAACCGGGAGAGCAGCGCATTCGGCGTCCGTGTCGACCAGACTGATGACGGTGACCTGCTGGCCTCGACGGCGCGGTAACATCCGGCCGTGGCGCGCGGCTATCTCATTGCATTCCTGCTCTCGTTCGGTCCGGCGGTGTCGAACTCGTTCGCGCGCTTTGCCTATGCGCTGCTGCTGCCCGCCATGCGCGCCGACCTGCACTGGAACTACGCCCAATCCGGTGCGATCAATACCTTCAACGCGGCTGGCTACCTGGCGGGCGCGTTGCTCACCCGCTGGCTCGTCGGCCGCGCCGGCAACCGGACGCTGTTCTGCGCCGGGATGGTGCTCACCTCGGTCTCGCTGCTGGCGACCGGACTCGTGAGGGACCTCGACGCGCTGGTCGTAACCCGCATTGGCGCCGGCATCGGCGGCGCCGCGGTCTTCATCTGCGGCGGGGCGCTGTCCGGAAACGTATTTCCCAATAGGCCGCAGCTGGCGACGACGACGATCGCGATCTACTTCGCCGGCGGCGGGATCGGCCTGATGCTCAGCGGGGTGGCAGTGCCGCTGATGCTGGATGCGGGCGGCGATGCTGCCTGGCCGCTGGTGTGGCGGGCGATGGGCTGGGCATCGCTGGCGATGACGCTGGCCGCGATCTGGTCGGCGTTGGCGATCGAAGAGCCGGGCGCCGCCCCGGGGAGCGCGCGCTGGCGCATCGCGCCGCTGTTCGCGCTGTTGGCTTCCTACAGCATGTTCGCGCTCGGCTACATCGGCTACATGACATTCGCGATCGCCTGGATTCGCGAGCACGGCGGCAGCACCGCGACCGTGATCGCCGTCTGGTTCGTGCTCGGCCTGGCGACCTTGCTCGCGCCCCTGGTCTGGCGCCATCCGACCGAGCGCTGGCTGGGAGGCCGGCCGCTCGCAGCGGTCACGGCCGTGCTGACCGCCGGGGCTGCCCTGCCGCTGGTGAGCGCGGGTCCGGCCGTGATGCTGATGTCCGCCACCCTCTTTGGGCTGGCGATGTTCAGCGCACCCTCCTCGGTGAGCAGTTTCATCAAGCACGCGCTGCCCAAACCGGCCTGGGGTTCAGCGATGGCGACCTTTACGGCGGTCTTCGCAGCCGGCCAGATAGTGGGGCCAACCGCCACCGGGTGGCTGGCCGATCGCTTCGGTTCGCTGATGCCGGGACTGGCGGCGTCGGCGGCGCTGCTTGCGCTAGGCGCCCTGCTCGCCCTGCTCCAGCGCGACCTGCACGCCGAGCGCTTGCCGGGCCGCAACTGAGCGGAAGCGGCCGTTCAGGCGGCTGCGTGATCGTGCCGTTCGACCAGCACCGCAAGGGTCACCACCAGTGCC
>JAHYJF010000114.1 GCA_019428955.1 Burkholderiaceae bacterium | reverse complement strand
GTCGGTCTGAACGGCTGGGAAACCCACAATCCCGGGGAGCTCTCCGGCGGCCAGCAGCAGCGGGTCGCGATCGCGCGGGCGATCGTCACCAACCCGGAGGTGTTGCTTGCCGACGAGCCCACCGGCAACCTCGACACCGCCACCAGCCGGGAGATCATGGAACTGCTCACGATGCTCAACCGCGACCGCGGCATCACCGTGCTGATGGTCACCCACGAGTCCGAGATGGCCGCCTACGCTCGGCGCATCGTGCGTTTCGTCGACGGCCGGGTGGCGAACGACAACGGCGGGGAGCGCGCCCCGTGATCTGGAACACACTGTTGCTCGCCTTGCGCGCGATCCGGCGCAACCTGCTGCGCTCGTTCCTGACGATTCTCGGGATCGTGATCGGGGTCGCCGCGGTGATCACGCTGGTGACGCTGGGCAACGGCGCCACCAGGACGGTGTCCGACCAGATCGCCAGCATGGGCAGCAACCTGATCATGGTGATTCCCGGCCAGGGGCACGGCTCGGCGGGTGTGTCGCGCTTCCGGATGTCGGACGCGCAGGCGATCCGCAACGAAATCGGCGCCGCCAAGTCGGTCGCGCCGGTCAGCAACAAGTCGGCGACCGCGGTGTACCTCGCGGCCAACTGGACCACCACGGTGACCGGTTCGACCGCCGAATATTTTCCCGCCGGCAACTGGGAGCTGGCCGCCGGACGGATCTTCAACGACGGCGAGGAGCGCACCGGGCGCGCGGTGTGCGTGCTCGGCGAGACCTTGCGCACCAAGCTCTTCGGCCGCCAGAGCCCGATTGGCAGCCAGATTCGGGTCGCCGATATTGCCTGCGAGGTGATCGGCCTGCTCAAGGGTAAGGGCCAGTCGGCCTTCGGCTCCGATCAGGACGACACCATCGTGATGCCGCTGAGCACCGTGCAGCGCCGGCTGACCGGAAGCCAGGACGTCAGCCGGCTGATGGTCGCGGCGCGCAGTGGCGCGTCGCTGGAAGCGGTCAAGACGCAGCTCACCAGCCTGCTGCGCGAGCGGCGCAACCTCGCCGAGAACGAGGACGACGATTTCCGGGTGATGGATACCCGCCAGATCGCCGACGCGCTGACCGGCACCACCAAGGTGCTGACCATGCTGCTCGGCGCGGTGGCGGCCGTCAGTTTGCTGGTGGGCGGTATCGGCATCATGAACATCATGCTGGTGAGCGTCACCGAACGAACCCGCGAAATCGGCATTCGGCTGGCGATCGGCGCGCTCGAGCGCGAAGTGCTGCTGCAGTTCCTGATCGAGGCGGTGGTGCTCTCGAGCCTGGGCGGACTGGTCGGAATAGCGCTGGCCACCGGGGCGTCAATCATCATCGCCGACGTGATGGCGGTGCCCTACATGTTCGATCTGCAGATCAACGTCCTGTCATTCCTGTTCTCGGCGGCGATGGGCGTGATCTTCGGTTTCTTCCCGGCGCGTCGCGCCGCGCGACTCGACCCGATCGACGCCCTGCGCCACGAGTAGGTTCACAGGTTCTCCCGCAGCGCCTGCAGCACGGCGCCGCCGTAGCGCGCCAGCTTGGCCACGCCGATGCCCGACACCTGCCCGAGTTCTTCCTCGTCGCGCGGCTTCAAACGCGCGATTTCCCGCAGCGTTGCGTCGTGGAAGATCACGTACGGAGGAATCCCGCCGGTTTCGGCCAGCGACTTGCGCATGCTCCGCAGGGCCTCGAACAGCCTCGCGTCGCCCGGTTCGACGCGCTCACTAGATGCGACCGCCGCGCTACCGATGCTCCTTGTCCGCCGCCTCGCCTTCGCTTTCTTCCCCGGTTTCGGTCGCTCCAGGCGCAGCTCCAGGCGGATCTCGCCGCGCAGCACCGGTCGGGCCTCGTCGGTGAGCTTGAGCGCTCCGTAGCTCTCGGGATCGGGGCGCAGCAAGCCGAGCGCCACCAATTGGCGCACCACGCCGCGCCAGGTTGGCTCATCGTGTTCACTGCCCACGCCGAAGGTGGGCAGGCGCTCGTGGCCGTACTGGCGCACCTTGTCGGTCGCCTTGCCGCACAGAATGTCGATCAACTGCCCGGCGCCGAAACGCTGCCCGGTGCGCAGCGCGGCCGAGAAGAGCATCTGTGCGGCGGTGGTCGCGTCCCAGGTCTGCGGCGGTTCGAGGCAGGTGTCACAGTTGCCGCACGGGCTCGAATGCTCACCAAAGTATTCCAGCAGGATCACGCGCCGGCAGCGCGCCGCTTCGCAGTAGCCCAGCATCGCCTCGAGCTTGATCGACTCGACCCGTTTCTGTTCCGCGCTCGCCGCGGACTTTTCGATCCAGCTCTTGAGCAGCACCACGTCGGCCAGCCCGTAGGCGAGCCAGGCTTGCGCCGGCTCGCCGTCCCGTCCGGCGCGGCCGGTCTCCTGGTAGTAGCCCTCGAGGCTCTTGGGAAGGTCGAGGTGGGCGACGAAGCGCACGTCGGGCTTGTCGATGCCCATGCCAAAGGCGATCGTGGCCACCATCACCACGCCGTCCTCGCGCACGAAGCGGCTCTGGTGCGTGCGTCGTGTCTCGGCGTCCATGCCGGCGTGATACGCCAGGGCCTCGACGCCCTGGCTGCGCAACCACGCCGCGGTCTCGTCGACCTTGCGCCTGGAGAGGCAGTAGACGATGCCGGATTCGCCCGCGTGTTCCGAGAGGAAGAGCTCGAGCTGGGCGCGGGGTGCGTCCTTGGCCACGACGCGGTAGCGGATGTTCGGCCGGTCGAAGCTCGAGACGAACTGACGCGCGTCGTCCAGTCCCAGCTTGGTGACGATCTCGGCCCGGGTGACGGCGTCGGCGGTGGCGGTGAGCGCGATGCGCGGCACCTGCGGGAAACGCTCGTGCAGGATCGAGAGCTGGATGTACTCGGGACGGAAGTCGTGGCCCCACTGCGACACGCAATGGGCCTCGTCGATGGCGAAGAGCGCCAGGCCGTGGCCCGCCGCCAGCTTCTCCAACAGGCCCAGGAAACTGTCGGTGACCAGGCGCTCGGGCGCAACGTAGACCAGGTCCAGCTCGCCGGCCAGAAGACGCCGCGTGACAGCGCGCGCGGCCGCGGCGTCGAGGCTGGAATTGAGGAAGGCGGCGCGCACACCGAGCTCGAGCAGCGCGTCGACCTGGTCCTGCATCAGCGCGATCAGCGGCGAGACCACGACCGCAGTGCCGCGGCGCAGCAGTGCGGGAATCTGGTAGCAGACCGACTTGCCGCCGCCCGTAGGCATGAGCACCAGCGCATCGCCACCGGCGACGACGTGATCGATGATGTCGGCCTGGGACCCGTGGAAGGCGTCGTAGCCGAAAACTTTCTGGAGGATGCTTTGGGGGCTGGTCATGGGCAGTACGACACGGGATGCAGGATCAGGCGCGGTCTCTTACGCAGTCTCCGCCAGTCGCGCTGAGCCCGGCGCTTCGGATTCTCTCATTCCTGGCCAATCCCCTTGTTGATCCCCGCGCTGGCCTCCCGTTATACCAGCTCGGTCTAAGACCCCTTGTCGACTGTCGCGAGTACGAGTTTCGTGCGGCCGTATGCGGCACACCCACGCAGCAGACTTGGCCCTTGCCACGGCTGCTCAAGCAGGTTCGCGGGACCCAACGGCGGGCCGCCGCCATCTGCTTCGAATGCGACCAAGTCGAGTTGACAGTTGTATGTCTAAACGAACATAATAGTTAAAATACCGTATTCGTTCCCCAAGCCGGTCAAATGGGTCGGATCGGCCAAGCGTGACTCGGTCGCGATGCCCGAGGACGTCAAGGACGTGTTCGGCTTCGCAATTGACCTGGCGCAGGCAGGGGGCAAGCATCAAGACGTCGAAGGTGGATCTGGATCTGATCAAGGCTCGCCTCAAGGACGCGAAGCTGGACTTTGAGGCCTGGCAAGCAAGACAAGGAGAAAGGTGATGAGTGGACTTGCCAAGGTCGCAGTCGAAGAAGGCGGCATCAAAGTCTATGCCGACTTGGGTTATGCGGACGCAGTCGGAATGCGACGCAAATCCCGGCTTGCGGCGGAAATCGGACGGGCGATCAGGGCGCGCCACTTGACTCAACAGGAGGCGGCCGGGTTGCTCGGGATCGATCAGTCGAAAGTGTCGCGTATCACGCGCGGCCAGTTCCGCGGAGTCAGCGAGGCCAAGCTGCTGGAACTGGTGACGAAGCTGGGACACGACGTGACGATCGTCGTCGGGCCGGTGCGGAGACGCACCGGCAGGATCGAACTGCGGTTCGCCTGAGCGCTCAGAGCGCGTGGTCCCGGCGCATCAACGCAGCACCTCGTGCCTGATGCGCCACTGCTTGACCAGCGCGTAAATCGCGGGGATCACCGCCAGCGTCAGCACGGTCGACGAGACCATGCCCCCGACCATCGGCGCGGCGATCCGGCTCATCACTTCCGAGCCCGTGCCGGTGCCCCACATGATCGGCAGCAAGCCGGCCATGATCGCCACCACCGTCATCATCTTGGGCCGCACCCGCTCGACCGCCCCTTCCATCACCGCCGCGTAGAGGTCGTTGGCATCCGGTTCCCGGCCCTGGTGGCGCACCCGTTCCTTGGTCTCCTCCCAGGCCGCGTCCAGATAGATCAGCATCACCACGCCGGTCTCGGCGGCGACGCCGGCGAGCGCGATGAAGCCTACCGCGACCGCCACCGAGAGGTTGTAGTCGAGGAACCACATCAGCCAGAACCCGCCGACCAGCGCGAAGGGCACCGAGAGCATCACGATCAGCGTCTCGGTGATGCGGCGGAAATTCAGGTACAGCAGCAGGAAGATGATCAGCAGCGTAAACGGCACCACGACCTTCATCTTCGCGATCGCGCGCTCCATGTATTCGAACTGCCCGCTCCAGGTGATGTAGTAGCCGGCCGGGAAGCTGACCTGCTCGTTGACCGCCTTGCGCGCGTCGGCCACGTAGGAGCCGATGTCGCGATCGCGGATATCGACGAAGATGTAGGCCGACAGCAATGCGTTCTCGGTACGAATCCCTGGCGCCCCCTTGACCACCTCAACCCTGGCGAGCTGACCGAGCGGCACCAGGGCGCCGCTCATGGTCGGGACCAGCACCTCGGTGGCGATGCGTTGTGGGCTGTCGCGCAGCTCGCGCGGATAGCGGACACTTACTCCGTAGCGTTCGCGACCCTCAACGGTGGTGGTGATCATCTCGCCGCCGAGCGCCGTGCCGATCACTTGCTGTAGCTCCCCGACCGAGAGTCCGTAGCGCGCGAGCTGGTTGCGATCGGGGACGATGTCGAGGTAGAAGCCGCCGGTGATGCGCTCGGCGAATGCCGACGTCGTGCCGGGGACGTTCTTGACCACGGCTTCGATTTCCTTGGCCAGCTTCTCCATCTCGTTGAGGTCATTGCCAAATACCTTGATTCCGATCGGCGTGCGAATCCCGGTCGCCAGCATGTCGATGCGCGCCTTGATCGGCATCGTCCAGGAGTTGGCGACCCCGGGAAACTGCAGCGCCCGGTCGAGTTCCGCGACCAGCTTGTCGATGGTCATCCCCGCGCGCCATTGCTCTGGCGGCTTCAAGTTGATAACCGTCTCGAACATCTCCACCGGTGCCGGATCGGTGGCGGTATTGGCGCGCCCCGCCTTGCCGTAGACCGAAGCCACTTCCGGGAAGCTCTTGATGATCTTGTTCTGCGTCTGGAGCAGCTCGGCGGCCTTGGTGATCGACATCCCGGGCAGCGAAGCCGGCATGTAGAAGAGCGTGCCCTCGTTCAAGGTCGGCATGAATTCGGTGCCCAGCCGGGAGGCGGGGTAAGCCGAGACGATCAGCGCCAGCACCGCGAGCGCGATGGTTGTCTTCTTCCAGCGCATCACTGCGGCGATGATCGGTCGGTAGACCCAGATCAGGAAACGATTCACCGGATTGCGCGCCTCGGGCATGATGCGGCCGCGGATGAAGAACAGCATCAGCACCGGCACCAGGGTCACCGACAAGAGTGCGGCGGCAGCCATCGAGAAGGTCTTGGTATAGGCCAGCGGCGAGAACAGCCGTCCCTCCTGCGACTCGAGCGTGAACACCGGCAGGAACGACACGGTGATGATCAGCAGCGAGAAGAACAGCGGCGGCCCGACCTCGCGGCAGGCCTTGATCAGCGCGGCGAAACGCTCCTCGCGGGTGTGAACTTCGGGCAGGCGTTCGACATGCTTGTGGGCGTTCTCGATCATCACGATCGCGGCGTCGACCATCGCCCCGATTGCTATCGCGATCCCCCCCAGGCTCATCAGGTTGGAACTCATCCCGAGCGCGCGCATCACGATCATTGCCATCAGCACGCCGATTGGCAGCATCAGGATCGCCACCAGGGCGCTACGCACGTGCATCAGGAACACGATGCACACCAGCGCGACGATCAGGCTCTCCTCGAAGAGCGTCCAGGTGAGCGCATCGATGGCGCGGTGGATCAGCTCCGAGCGGTCGTAGACGGTTTGCACCGTCACCCCTTCCGGCAGTCCCGCGGCCAGCTCGGCGAGCTTGTCCTTCACCCCGTCGATGACCTTGAGCGCATTCTCCCCGTAGCGTGCCATCACGATCCCGGAGACCACCTCGCCCTCGCCGTTGAGCTCGGTCAGTCCGCGCCGCTCCTCGGGGACCATCTCGACGCGGGCAATGTCGCGGATGCGAACGGGTGTTCCCAGCGCGCTCTTGACGACCAGGTCGTTGATGTCGGCCACGCCGCGCAGGTAGCCCCGGCCACGGACCATGTACTCGGTCTCGGCCATTTCGACAACCCGTCCGCCGACGTCGCGGTTGCTGTCGCGGATCACCTTGGTGACCGTCCCCAGCCCGATCCCGTAGGCGCGCAGCTTCACCGGATCGACGGTTACCTGGTAGCTCTGGACAAAGCCGCCCACCGAGGCGACCTCGGCCACCCCGGGCGCCTTGGTCAGCTGGTAGCGCAGGTACCAATCCTGCAGCGAGCGCAGTTCGGCAAGTGTCTTGTTCTTGGCGAGCAGGGCGTACTGATAGACCCAACCCACGCCGGTGGCGGCCGGGCCGAGTTGCGGCGACACGCCTGGCGGCAGGCGTCCGGCCGAGAAGCTCAGGTACTCGAGCACCCGCGAGCGCGCCCAGTAGATGTCGGTGCCGTCATCGAAGATCACGTAGACGAACGACGCGCCGAAGAACGAGAAGCCGCGCACCACCTTGGAGTTCGGCACCGACAGCATCGCGGTGGTCAGCGGGTAGGTGACCTGGTCCTCGACCACCTGCGGCGCCTGCCCCGGGTATTCGGTGTAGACGATGACCTGCACGTCGGAGAGATCGGGCAGGGCGTCGATGGGCGTCTTCATCACCGCGTAGATGCCACCGAGCGTGACGAACAGCGTCGCCAGCAGGACCAGAAGACGATTACGACCCGACCACTCGATGATTGCCGCGAGCATGACGATCTCCGCCCTACTTGCGCGGGGCCGCCGGCTGGACGCCGGTGATCACCCACTCGCCCGGCTGGCGCTCGACGAATTCGATCGCCACGCTTGCCCCGGGGCGCAGCGTCTTGAGCAGCGCTTCGTTGGCGACCTGGAATTCCATCGTCATCGCCGGCCACTTGAGGCTCGCCACGGGCCCGTGCGCCAGGCTCACCGTGCCTTCCCTGGGGTCAACCGACTCGACCTTGCCTTCGGTGCTATGACCGATCGCGCTCGCCGCAGCTGCCGGCGTCGAGCCCGGCGGCGGCAGGGCGGCTGCCGGTGAGGCCGGTGCCTGCCGAGGCGCACTCAGCGACCCGAGCGCGGCCTTCAGGTTGCTTTCCGCGTCGATCAGGAAGTTCGCCGCGACGACGACGCGCTCGCCCTCCTTGATGCCTTCGAGGATCTCGATGTGGTCGCTGGCGCGCGCTCCGGTTCGTACCACGCGGGGCTCGAAGTGTCCGGCGCCGGAGTCGACCAGCACGATGCGCCGCAGGCCGCTGTCGATCACCGCCGTGTCGGGGACGACCAGGGTCTTGGCGGCGCTTCCGACGGCGAGTTCGATCTGGGCAAACATCGCCGGCTTGAGCAGCTGACCGGGGTTGGCGAGCTCGATGCGCACCGGGATCGTTCGTGTCGCCGCCGACAGGGTCGGATAGACGTAGGTGATCCGCCCCCGGAACACCTTGTCGGGGTAGGAACCGACGTGGACACTGGCCATGGCGCCCGCGCGCACCGAGCCGATATCCTGTTCGAACACGTCGGCGATCACCCAAACGCTCGAGAGATCGGTGACTTCGTAGAGCATTTCGCCCGGTATGAAGCGCATTCCCTGGAGCGCTTTCTTGGTAGTGACGATTCCCGTCACCGGCGAGCGGAAGGTGACGGTGCGCTTTGCTTCGCCCGTTTTCTCCAGTGCCCGCAACTGCTCGTCGGAGATGTCCCAGTTACGCAGCCGCGCCAGGCTTGCCTGGGTGAGGCGCTTCATCGAGTCGACCACCTCGTCGCCGGCGCCTCGCATCGACTCGCTGCCGCTGGCGGCGATCGCGTACTCGCGCTGTGCCGACACCAGTTCCGGGCTGTAGACCTCGAACAGTGCCTGACCTTTGGCCACCGGTTGCCCGGTGACGTTGACGTGGAGTTTCTCGACATAGCCCTCGAACTTCGGGGCAATGGTGTAGATGCGCCGCTCGTCGGGTTCGACTCGCCCGGCTGCGCTGACGGTGCGCTCGAGCACCAGGCGGGTCGCCACCTCGGTACGCACGCCGAGTTTCTGCATCTTCTCGGTGCTGATGCGCAGCGTACCCGGCGCGCCCTCCGGTTCCACGTCGCCGCCCGAGTAGACCGGGATGTAGTCCATGCCCATCTGGTCCTTCTTGGGCACGGGCGAGGTGTCCGGCAATCCCATCGGATTGCGGTAATAGAGCAGCTTGCGCTCGGCGCTCGGCGCGCTCGTGCCCCCGGCTGGAGCCGACGGCGCGGGAACCGCCGACCCATTGGCACCGAACCAGTACCCCCCCCAGGCGGCGGCGATGGCAACCACCACGGCGCCGAGCGTTGCAGCGAACTTCTTCATTTGATTTCCTCTCCCACCAGGCGCTCGATCTCGGCGAAGCGCAGTTGTGCATCAGCCCGCGAGCGCAGTTGGCGCTGGCGCGCCTGGCGCAGCTGGCGCTGGGCTTCGAGCAGGCTGGCGAAGTCGACCCGACCGTTTTCGTAGCCCGCGAGCGCGGACTCGAGCGACAACTCGGTTTGCGGCAACAGGCTGTTGACCGTGAGGGCCTCGCTGCGCTGCGCCCAGTCGAAGCCCGCCAGGTTTTCGGCCAGGTCGGCGAGTATCTGGTTGGCGCTGGCCTCGTGCCGCGCGACGGCGGCGGCCAGCATCGCTTCGGTCTCGCGCTCCCCCGCGCGACGCGACGACTGCTGCAGCGGGAGGTTGATCTCGACCATCCACTCCCACTTGCCGATCGCCAACTCGCTCGAGCGCACCCCGACGGAGACGTCTGGGTAGCGATTGCGCAGCGCCAGATCGCGGCTGCTCCGGGCGGCGCGCACCCGCGCCTGTTCGGCGAAGATCCGCGGGTTGTTGCTGCGGGCACGCTCGGCCAGCGCGGCGGCGTCGAGGCGTGCGGCTGCCGGCAGTGGTCGCTGCTGTTCGGGGTCGGCGAGCGGTGCGTTGGCCGCGCGCCCGAGCAACATGTTCATCCGCGCCTGCAACATCCGGCGCTCGCGCTCGATCATCAGCAACTCGTTCTTCATCGCGGTCTGCTCGACCTGCGCCCGAATCACGTCCTGCTGGGGCGCCAGGCCGCCGGTGTAGCGCGCCAGCGCAATGCGCTCCAGACCGACCATCAGGCCGAGCACCTGGCGGGCGAGCAGTTCGTTGCGGCGCACGAATTCGAGTTCTGCGTAAGTGGCCTTGATACGGGCTGCCAGCTCGTTCCAGCCGGCATTCGCCTGCGCCGCCGCGGCATCGGTGGCGGAACGCGCGATATCGCTCCTGAGCTCGCGCTTGCCGAACCAGGGCAGATCCTGCATCAGCTGGATCCGATTCATCCGTACCGTGCGCGCCTCGGGCATCAGCTCGATCGCGGTCATGCTTTCGAGCCGCAGCTTCGGGTCCATCAGTGCCCCCGCCATCTCGGTGCGTTCGCGGGCGGCGCCGGCCTCCTCGCGCATCGCCGCAAATTCGGGATTGGTGGAGCGCGCCAGCTCAAGCAGCTCGGCGAGGCTGGCCCCGGGGGGAGTTTCCCCAGCCTGGGCCGTGAGGCCCCAGGC
>JAHYJF010000113.1 GCA_019428955.1 Burkholderiaceae bacterium | reverse complement strand
ATCGCGGCTTCGCTCGAGAGCGGCGAATCACGCCGCATCGCGGCCAGCGCGTAGAGCGAGAGCGACATCATCTCGAGGCCCATGTAAACCACGAGGAGATTGGCCGCCGAGATCATCACCATCTGGCCGAGCAGCGCGAACAGCGCGAGCGAGTAAAACTCGCCCCGGTGCATGCCCCGTTCGACCACGTAGCCGCGGGCATAGATCAGCGTTACCGCCACCGCCAGTTGGCAAATCAGCTTGAGCAGGGTCGAAAGCGCGTCGGCAACGTACATGTCGTTGAACGCATACTGGGTCGGATCCCCGAGCTGGTAAATCGTCGCCACGAACGGGAACACCAGAGCGATCAGCGCCAGTCGGTCGATGATGGCGGCGCGCCGCCCTTCGGACATCAGGGCGTCGGCCAGCAACACCACGATTGCCGCCACCAGGAGGGTAATCTCCGGCAGCGCTGCCATCAGGTTAAGTTTATCCATTTCTCTTTACTTGATCTTGGAAATCGCAACGTGCTTGAGGAGCGCATCTACCGAGGCACCGGTGATGTCAGTTACCGGCTTGGGATAAAGCCCCATCGCCAGCACCAACACCGCCATCACCACGAGCATCCAGAACTCGCGACGACCAACGTCCTGCAGCTTGGCCACCTTGTCGTTGGCGACCGCACCGAAAATCACCCGCTTGTACATCCACAACGAGTAGGCCGCGCCGAGGATCAGGGTCGTGGCCGCGGCGAACGCAACCCAGAAATTGAACTGGACCGCCCCGAGGATGACCAGGAACTCGCCGACGAACCCCGAGGTTGCCGGCAGGCCCGCGTTAGCCATTGCGAACAACATGAACAACGCGGCGAATTTCGGCATGGTATTGACGACACCGCCGTAGTCGGCGATCTGGCGCGAGTGGACGCGGTCATAGAGCACGCCCACGCACAGGAACATCGCGCCGGCCACGAAGCCGTGCGAGATCATTTGCACCACGCTGCCCTGCATGCCGATGGTGTTGAACATGAAGAAGCCCAGCGTCACGAAGCCCATGTGCGCCACCGACGAGTAGGCGATCAGTTTCTTCATGTCGGTCTGCACCAGGGCCACCAGCCCGATATAGACCACGCCGATCAGCGACAGTCCGATCATCATCGGGGCCAGCGCGTGGCTGGCATCAGGAGTGATCGGCAGCGAGAACCGCAGAAAACCGTAGGCGCCGAGCTTGAGCATAATCGCCGCCAGCACCACCGAGCCGCCGGTGGGCGCCTCAACGTGGGCGTCGGGCAGCCAGGTGTGGACCGGCCACATCGGCACCTTGACCGCGAAGGCCAGCAGCAGTGCCACGAAGATCAGCACCTGCTCGTGCATCGTCAGCGGCACGGCATGCCAGTCGAGGATCGAGAACGAACCCGACGTTATATAGAGATAGATGATTGCGACCAGCGTCAACAGCGAGCCGGCCAGGGTGTAGAGGAAGAACTTGAAGGCCGCGTAGACGCGGTTGGGTCCGCCCCAGATACCGATGATCAGGTACATCGGGATCAGCGTCGCCTCGAAGAAGACGTAGAACAGCAAGCCGTCCAGCGCACAGAAGACGCCGATCATCAAGCCCGAGAGGATCAGGAATGACGCCATGTACTGCGCCACACGTTCCTGGATCACCTCCCAGCCGGCGACCACCACGATCACGTTGATGAAGGCCGTCAGCACAATGAACCAGACCGAAAGGCCGTCGATGCCGAGGTGGTAGTTGGCGCCAAAGCGCTCGATCCACGGAGCCTTCTCGACGAACTGCATCGCCGCGCTTGCGGAATCGAAATCGGCGAGCAGAGGCAAGGTGACCAGCAACCCCAACAGGGCGCCGATCAGGGCCACGCTACGCACGACGCTCGCGTTGCGATCGTTGCCCAACGCCAACAGGGCCAACCCGAAGAGAATCGGGATCCAGATTGCGGCGCTCAAAATTGGAAACGGGGTCATCTGTCTTCGTCTGTCTGGTATGTGGCGGGATTCAGCGCTGCATCAGGGGGATCAGGACAAACAGCATCAGCAATCCAACCCCAACGATCATCGATATGGCGTAACTGTTGATACGGCCGTTCTGCACGAGGCGCAGGATGCCCGAGAACCATCCAACCAGGCGGGCGCTGCCGTTGATCGCAATGCCGTCGATCAGACCCTGGTCGCCCCCCTTCCACAGGCCTTGGCCGATCAAGCGCGCACCACCGGCAAAGACGATTTCGTTGAAGCGGTCGAGGTAGTACTTGTTCATCAGAATCCGGTAGACACCGCTGAAAACCCTGGCGAGGGTCTCGGGAAGCTTGGGATTGACCAGGTAGCAGTAATAGGCGGATGCAACCCCGGAGAGTGCCAGCCAGAACGGCAGCGTCTGGACCGAATGCAGCCCGAGCGCCACCCAGCCGTGGAATTCCTCGCCCAGTTCCATCATCGCCGGATGGTTGGCGCCGACGAAGATCACGTCCTTGAAGTAATCGCCGAACAGCATCGGCGCGACGGTGTAAAGCCCGATCAACACTGACGGGATGGCCAGCAGGATCAGCGGCACCGTTACCACCGCGGGAGTCTCGTGGGGCTTGCCGCCGTGGCCGTGATCGTCGTGCCCGTGAGCGGCGCCATGGGCGTGCGCGTCATGCCCGAAGCGCTCCTTGCCGTGAAAGACCAGGAAGTACATCCGGAACGAGTAGAAGGCGGTTACGAAAACGCTCGCCATCACGGCAAAGTGGGCAAATCCGGCACCCGGCACATTGGCCAGGCCAGCCGCCTCGATGATCATGTCCTTGGAGTAAAAACCCGAGAAGAACGGCGTACCGATCAGGGCCAGCGAGCCGACCAGTGATGTGATCCAGGTAATCGGCATGTACTTGCGCAGCCCGCCCATCTTGCGCATGTCCTGCTCGTGGTGCATGCCGATGATCACCGAACCAGCCGCCAGGAAGAGCAGCGCCTTGAAGAACGCGTGGGTCATCAGGTGGAAGATTGCCACCCCGTAGGCCGACGAGCCCAGGGCCACCGTCATGTAGCCGAGTTGCGAGAGCGTCGAATAGGCCACCACGCGCTTGATGTCGTTCTGCACCACGCCGAGGAAACCCATGAACAGCGCGGTGATGGCGCCGATCACGATCACAAAGCCCAGAGCGGCATCGGAGAGTTCAAAGAGCGGGGACATCCGCGCAACCATGAAGATCCCCGCGGTCACCATCGTGGCGGCATGGATCAGCGCCGAGATCGGGGTCGGACCTTCCATCGAGTCGGGCAGCCAGACGTGGAGCGGGAACTGCGCCGACTTGCCCATCGCGCCGATGAACAGGCAGATGCAGGCCACGCTCATCACCGCCCAGGGCGATCCCGGCATGATTTCGATGGTTTGGCCGACGACGTCCGGGGTCGCCTTGAAGACGGTCGCATAGTCGAGGCTGCCAAAGTAGGCCAGCACCAGCCCGATGCCGAGCAGGAAACCGAAGTCGCCCACCCGGTTGACCAGGAATGCCTTGAGGTTGGCGTAGATCGCACTCGGGCGGGTGTACCAGAAACCGATCAGCAGGTAGGACATCAGGCCCACCGCTTCCCAACCGAAGAACAGCTGGAGGAAATTGTTCGACATCACCAGCATCATCATCGAGAAGGTGAACAGCGAGATGTAGCTGAAGAAGCGCTGGTAACCGTCATCATCGGCCATGTAGCCGATGGTGTAGATATGGACCATCAGCGAAACGAAGGTCACCACCGCCATCATGGTGACGGTGAGCGTATCGATCAGGAAACCAACCTCGAGCTTGACCGAACCGATCGTCGCCCAGGAGTAGAGCGTGCCGTTGAAGGTGTTGCCCGCCAGCACGTCGCTCATGGTCCAGAGCGAGGCGAAGAACGACACCGCCACCCCCAGGATCGTGACCCAGTGCGCACCGGCGCGGCCGATCTTGCGGCCCCAGAGCCCGGCAATGATGGCGCCCACCAGGGGGGCGAAAGCTGCTAGCAGATAGGCTGTCTTCATTCTTTAACCGTCTCAGTCGGAAAACCGGAAATCCGGATCTCCCTCGTTAGCCCTTCAGGCTTTCCAGTTCCCCGATTTCGATCGACTCGAGGTTACGGAACAGCGTTACCAGGATCGCCAGACCGATGGCGGCTTCGGCTGCCGCAACGGTCAGGATGAAAAACACGAAGATCTGACCCGCCGCGTCCCCGAGGAAATGCGAGAACGCGACGAAGTTCATGTTCACGGCGAGCAGCATCAGTTCGATGGCCATCAGCACGATGATCACGTTGCGGCGGTTCATGAAAATCCCGAGCACGCCAATCGCGAACAGGATGGCGCCGAGAACCAGGTAATGGGCGAGTGTCAGGGTCATGGCTTGTCCGTGGTATCGGCGCTGCTCACGGAAGGCATCTTGATCATCTTCAGCCGATCGGCTGCCTTGGTGTGAACCGCAACTGACGGATCGTTGTAGCGGGTGTCCTTGCGCTTGCGCAGGGTCAGGGCGATCGCCGCGACCATCGCAATGAGCAGGATCACCCCCGCGATCTCGAAGGGGTAGACAAAATCGGTGTAGATCAGCCGGCCGAGCGCCTCGGTGTTGCTGAACCCTTCCGGCAGCCGCGGCGCGTCGCTGCCCTTGATGCCGGAGAACGAGTGCACGATCACGGCAGCCAGTTCGAGCACCATGACCACCCCGACGAGCGCCGCCACCGGCAGATTGCCCCAGAAACCCTGGCGGGCGGCATCGATCTTGAGGTCGAGCATCATCACCACGAACAGGAACAGCACCATCACGGCGCCGACATAGACCAGCACCAGCACGATCGAGAGGAACTCGGCCTTCATCAACATCCAGATGCAGGCTGCCGAGACGAAGGTCAGCACCAGGTGCAGGACGGCGTGTACCGCACTGCGTGCGGTCATGACGCGCAAGGCGGCGAAGACCGTGATCAGTGCAAAGATGTAGAAGAGAATCGTTTGGGCATCCATATCAGTTCGCAATTCGGTTCACCTGCCATCGGTCCCGGGGTAAGTCGTCCCGGGAATGACCGCCGCGCCAAGCGCAGTCGGGCGTCGGTATCTACCGGTATCGTGCGTCGGCCTCCCGGTTGGCGGCGATTTGTTTCTCATAGCGGTCGCCCACCGCCAGCAGCATTTCCTTGGTGAAGATCAATTCGTCGCGCGAATTGCCGTGGTACTCGAAGATGTCGGTTTCAACGATCGAATCGACCGGGCAGGACTCCTCGCAGAACCCGCAGAAGATGCACTTGTTCTGGTCAATGTCGTAGCGCGTGGTGCGCCGCGTGCCGTCGTCGCGAACTTCCGACTCGATGGTGATCGCCAGCGCCGGGCAGACCGCTTCGCACAGCTTGCAGGCGATGCAGCGTTCCTCGCCGTTGGGGTAGCGGCGCAGCGCGTGAAGCCCGCGAAAGCGCGGCGAAACAGGCGTGCGTTCTTCAGGGTACTGGACCGTGATGTTGCGGGAGAAGAAATACCGCCCGGTGAGTTTCATACCCTTGAACATCTCAAGGAGCATGAAACTCGAAAAGAAATTCTTGACCGCTTCCATTTACGTTTTCCTGCCCTTACTTCCAGATATTCAATGGAGTCTGCATCCAGATCGCTACCACCACGAGCCAGACCAGCGTCACCGGGATGAAGATCTTCCAGCCCAGTCGCATGATCTGGTCGAAGCGGTAACGCGGGAACGACGCCCGGAACCAGATGAAGAGCGAGACGACGAAGAAGGCCTTGATTCCGAGCCAGATCCAGCCGGGAATCCAGGTGAACGGCGCGAAGTCGAGCGGTGGATACCAACCGCCGAGGAACATGATCGAGCCCACTGTCGAGAGCAGGATCATGTTGGCGTATTCGGTCAGCATGAAGACCGCGAAGCCCATACCCGAATACTCCACCATGTGACCGGCGACGATCTCAGACTCGCCCTCGACCACGTCAAACGGGTGCCGCGCCACTTCGGCAACCATCGAGATCACGTAGACCACGAAGATCGGCAGCAGCGGCAGCCAGTTCCACGACAGGAAGTTCAGCCCGTGCGAGGCGAACCAGCCCTGGCCCTGGCCGAGCACGATCATGCTCATGTTCATGCTGCCCGAGACCATCAGCACCACCACCAGCACGAATCCGATCGGGAGTTCGTAGGAAACCATCTGTGCGGAGGCGCGCATCGCGCCGAGAAACGCGTACTTTGAATTGCTCGCCCAGCCCGCGATGATGATCCCGTAGACCTCGATCGAGGTGATCGCCATAAACAACAACAGGCCGGCGTTGACGTTGGCCAGCGCGACTTCGGGGCCAAAGGGGATGACCACCCAGGCGGCTAGTGCCGGGGTAATCGTCAGAATCGGGCCGAGCACATAGAGCACCGGGCTGGCGCGTGTCGGGACGATCACTTCCTTGAACATCAGCTTGACGCCGTCGGCGATCGGCTGCAGCAGCCCCATCGGACCAACCCGATTGGGCCCCACGCGGACGTGCATCGCCCCGATCATCTTGCGTTCCCACAGCGTCAGGTACGCCACCAGCCCCATCAGCGGCAGGATCAGGAGCACGATCTTGACCACCGTCCATATCACCGGCCAGGCGCCGCCGAGGTAGTCGGTTCCAACCGTGTTGATCGTCAATAGCAAGTTATCCATTCGTCTTATCCCGCGACCCTTGTCTGCACCGCCTCGACCCTAGCTCAGGCTTTCCGGACCGTAACCGGCCCGAACATCCCGGCCAGTCCGGCAGTCGACGCATGCGCCGCCGCAACCCTCACCACCGCGGCAGCGACGCCGTCATCGAGCACCACATCGAGGGTCGCTTCGCCCTCGCCCTCGGCCCATTTCTGTGCCACCCGTACCTTGTCTCCCGAGCGCAGGCCCAACGCGGCCGCGGTCTGCGAACTCATTGCCGCCACCGGGGGCCGCGCATCGCGGGTCTTCTGCAGGCTCGCGGCGCGACGCACCAGCGGATCGGCAAAATAGATCGGCACCTCGGCAAGCCGCTCGAGCCCGGCCTCAGCCTCGGCCGCAACGGCAATCTCGCCGCCCACGGCGTTATCGAGCCGGGCCGCGACATCACCAGCGAGCGCGGCATCGCGCACCTGCTCGGGGCTGTCGAAGTCAAAGCCATCGAGCCCGAACTGATTGCCGAGTACGCGCAGCACCTTCCAGGCGGGGCGAGCCTCACCCGGGGCGCGCGACACTCCGTTGAAAGACTGGACCAGGCCCTCGGTATTGACGAAAGTTCCCGCGGTCTCGGTGAACGCCGCAATCGGCAACAGGCAATCCGCCGCCGTCAACAGTTCCTCGGACTTGAACTGCGAGAGCGCGATCACGGTCTTTGCGCCGGCGAGCGCGGCCGCGGCCATGGCCGGATTGGCATGGTCGCAGGAGGGCTCGACGTTGAGCAGGAGGTAGGCCGCGAGCGCGCCGGAGATCATTGCGCCGGCATCAAGCCCTCCATCGCCGAGCGCCGCGGCATTGAGCGCAGCGTTCGCCTTGGGAGTGGCCCCAGCCAGATAGCCGCCAACCGAGTTGGCCGCTTCGCCCAGCACCCCGAAAGTGGCGTCGGCAGCAGCCGCAATGGCGCCGGCCAAGCGCGCGATCAGCGCCGCCTGGGGATGTTGGATCGCGGCGTTGCCAAGCAGCACCGCGGCGGCAGCGCCGCTGGCGAGGCTGCCGGCGATCGCCGCCGCCTCGGGGGAAGGCTTGACGCCCGCGAGGGCCGCCGGTAGCGCGACTTGCTTGGCACGCAGCAGCGCCACCAGGACTTCGGAAAGCATGGCCGCCCAGCGTGCCGGGGCGATGATTGCCTTGTTGGCCACCGGCATCAGCAACTGGTCGTCGAGCGCGTGCAATACGCTGACTTCGGCTCCCCGCTTGACCGCCTGGCGAATCCGGCCGGCGATCAGGGGATGGTCCTTGCGCAGGAACGAGCCCACCACCAGCAGGCGGTCGAGGCCATTTAGCTCTTCAACATTCATTCCCAGCCACGGTGCGCCGGAGCGCGTCGCATCGGCCGAGAAATCGGCCTGGCGCAGGCGGAAGTCGACGTTGTCGCTGCCCAGAGCGCGCACCAGCTTCTGCAGCAGAAAAAGTTCCTCGACCGTGCTGTGGGGCGAACCCAGCGCGCCGATGGCGGCGGCGCCGTGCTCCTTGCGAACGTCGGTGAGCGTGCGCTGGACATAATCGAGCGCGGTCTGCCAGTCGACTTCATGCCAGGCCCCACCGTGCTTGAGCATCGGGGTGCGCAGGCGCTCGTCGCTGTTGAGTCCTTCATACGAGAAGCGGTCCTTGTCCGAGATCCAGCACTCGTTGATGGCTTCGTTCTCGAGCGGTACGACGCGTTTGACGGTTTCGGCCTTGACCTGAACCACCAGGTTGGAGCCGAGCGAATCATGGGGCGCGATCGACTTGCGGCGCGCCAGTTCCCAGTTGCGAGCGGAGTAGCGGAAGGGCTTGGAAGTGAGCGCCCCGACCGGGCAGATGTCGATCATGTTGCCCGAGAGTTCGGAGTCGACTGAGCGCCCGAGGAAACTCATGATCTCTGCGTGCTCGCCGCGGAACGCCATGCCGAGTTCCATGTCGCCGGCGATTTCCTGGCCGAAACGCACGCAGCGCGTGCAGTGGATGCAGCGATTCATTTCCTGGGCACTGATCAGAGGCCCGAGGGACTTCTGGATCACCACCCGTTTCGCCTCGTGGTAGTGCGAGTTGCCGGCCCCGTAGCCGACCGCCAGGTCCTGCAGCTGGCACTCGCCGCCCTGGTCGCAGATCGGGCAGTCCAGCGGGTGATTGACCAGCAGGAACTCCATCACCGAGCGCTGTGCCGCAATCGCCTTTTCGGAGCGAGTGTGGACCTTCATGCCGTTGGCCACCGGGGTCGCACACGCCGGCATCGGCTTGGGCGCCTTCTCGACCTCGACGAGGCACATCCGGCAGCTGGCCGCGATCGAGAGCTTCTTGTGGTAGCAGAAGTGGGGAACGTAGATCCCGAGTTTATTGGCCGCGTGCATTACCACGCTACCCTCAGCGATCTCGACCTTTTTGCCGTCGACTTCGATTTCAACCATTTGTCAGTTCAGCGCTAGATTCGTTGTCGTTGCGGGTGCCGTGTTCATCACACGTACTTGGGTACCAGGCAGTTCTTGTGTTCGACGTGATAGACGAACTCGTCCCGGAAATGCTTGACGAAGGAGCGCACGGGCATTGCCGCCGCCTCGCCCAGTGCACAAATCGTGCGGCCCATGATGTTCTCGGCCACGCGGTCGAGTTCGTCGAGGTCCTCCATCCTTCCTTCGCCGTGTTCGATGCGATGGACCATCCGGTAGAGCCACCCCGTGCCCTCGCGGCACGGCGTGCACTGGCCACAGCTTTCCTCGTAGTAGAAGTACGCCAGGCGCAGCAGCGACTTGACCATGCAGCGGGTATCGTCCATCACGATGACCGCGCCGGAGCCGAGCATCGAACCCGCCTTGGCGACCGAGTCGTAGTCCATGTCGCACTGCATCATGAGATCGCCCGGCAGCACCGGCATCGACGATCCACCCGGGATCACCGCCTTGATCCTGCGACCGTCGCGCATGCCGCCGGCGAGTTCGAGGAGCTTTGCAAAAGGCGTGCCCATCGGAACCTCGTAGTTGCCGGGACGCTCGATATCGCCCGAGATCGAGAAGATCTTGGTGCCGCCGTTGTTGGGCTTGCCGACCTCGAGGTACTTCTGGCCACCGTTGCGGATTATCCAGGGCACCGACGCGAAGGTCTCGGTGTTATTGACCGTGGTCGGCTTGCCGTAGAGGCCGAAGCTGGCCGGGAACGGCGGCTTGTAGCGCGGCTGGCCCTTCTTGCCCTCGATCGACTCGAGCAGCGCGGTTTCCTCGCCGCAGATATAGGCTCCGGCGCCATGGAAGGCGTGGAGCTGGAACGAAAAGTCCGAACCGAGAATGTTGTCACCGAGGTACCCGGCAGCGCGCGCCTCTTCGAGGGCTGCGCCGAAGAGCTCGTAGGCGTCCCAGATTTCGCCGTGGATGTAGTTGTAGCCAACCGTGATGCCCATCGCGTAGGCGGCGATCGCCATGCCCTCGATGACGACATGCGGGTTGTAGCGCAGGATGTCGCGATCCTTGAAGGTGCCCGGCTCGCCCTCGTCAGAATTGCACACCAGGTACTTCTGACCGGTGTACTGGCGGGGCATGAAGCTCCACTTCAAACCGGTCGGGAAGCCGGCACCGCCGCGGCCCCCCAGTGCCCAAGCCTTTACCCCGGCGATCACCTCATCCGGGG
>JAHYJF010000112.1 GCA_019428955.1 Burkholderiaceae bacterium | reverse complement strand
GGCATTGCCGAAGGCCAGTTGCGCGCCGGTGAGGAGTTCCGGCATCACCGCCGGCAGATAGACTCGTGCGAGCAGGTTGCGGCGGCTGGCGCCCATCACGCGCGCCGCCGACACATGAACCGTTTGCACACTCTCGGTGGCATTCATGACCGACAGCGCGGCGGGGAAGAAGGCCGCGATCGCCACCACGACCATGATCGGCAGGTCGCCAAAACCCATCAGGATCAAGAGCAGCGGGACCCAGGCGATCGATGGTATCGACTGCAGGATGATGATGGCCGACTTCAATACTTCGCGGAAAAAGAAGAACACCGCGCCGGCCATGCCAAAGCCGATGCCCAGCAACAGCGCGGCGCCGTAACCAATGCCGAGCCGCGCCAGGCTGCCCCCCAAGGCGCTGCGAAACGGTTCAGTCTGCACGTCCTGCCACAAGCGCACCAGGACGGTGACTACACCGGGCATCAGGAAGTCAGGCAGCGCCCAGGCGGCGATCTGCCACAGCAGCAGGATGGCGCCAATCGCCAATCCCATCGCCAATCTTCGCTGCTGGGCGCCAAGGCGAATCCCGGCACTCATGGCGCGAGCAGTGCCGTAGCCGCAGTGCTGTCGCTCATCGCGGTGGAACCAGGCTGAATGCCGTGAGCTAGAGTTTGCGGGCTTCTTGCCAGGACAGATCGAGAACGGTCCTGACGTCGAACGGCTTCCCGTCGCGGGGCTTCAATGTTCCCTGTTCGCGCAGGATGTCGGCGATTTCCTGCATCCGCGCCTGTTCCTTGGCGCTCAGTGCGGCGCTGAAGGACTGGCTCTCGATCGCAGCGCGGATCACCTCTTCGCGCGGCAAGTCGCCCCGCCGCAGTGTCTTGAGCGTCGGTTCGGCAATGAAATAGGCGGCGATCAGCTTGGCTGCTTCGGCGGGCTTTTGTTGCAGCAGGTCGATCGCTTCGCGCTGGGCGTCGAGCGATTTCCAGACGTCTCCCCGGCGCTTGCCGAGCGTCTCGCCGGAAGTGATCACCACCATGCAGGGGAACGGCCAAACCGCGCCGATCTCGTAAATCTGCCTGACCGGCGCAATCAGTTGAGCGATGCTGGCTTGCGGCTCGAACAGGAACGCCGCGTCGACGCGCTTGCCAACCAGGGACTGCACCGCCACCTGCGGACTGACGCCCATGATGTTGACATCGTCGGCGCTCAACCCGGCGCTCTTCAGGACCACCGCTTTGAGCACCACGTCGGCCGTGCTGCCTTGCGCCTGGGAGGCCAGCGAGCGGCCTTTCAGGTCGGCAATATCCTTGATGCCGGAGTCCTCGCGCACCACCAGCGCGTGGTAGCCATGCTGGGCGCCTCCGACCACCTTCAGGTTGGCGCCCTTGGACGCCCAAGCCACTGCGTTGGTGAAACCCAGCACGCCGGTATCGAGTTGACCACCGACGATGGCCTTGATCAGATCGGTGCCCGACTTGAATTCGACCGGTTCGACGTCCAACCCGTGCTTCCTGTAGAAGCCACCCTCGTGAGCGGCGATCACCTGCGCGTCATCCATCACCCGCAAATAGCCGACCCGGAACCTGTCGGCGGCATCGGCCTGGCCGCTGAACACCAGAACCGCTGCCGCGGACACCAATAATCGCCTCAGTTTCATGCTACGACAGCCTCCAATTTTCGGGTACCACGGTCGCGCTCGGCATGGATTCCCAGCAACCCCAGAATCTTCCGCCGCAGCGCCGCGAATTCCGTCAGGTCATGGGTTCTTTGGTGGCGTGCCAGGCGGAATTCGCCCTGCACCGCGGCCGGCCGGGCGCCCAGGACCAGAATCCGGTCGGCAAGGAACAGTGCCTCGTCGACGTCATGGGTGACCAGCAACACGGTCGGCCGCGCGGCGCGAATCAATTCGCTCAAGGCATCCTGCAACGTCATCCTGGTCAGCGCGTCCAGCGCCCCGAACGGCTCATCGAGCAACAGCACCTGGGGCTGCGCAATGAAGGCCCGGGCCAGGGCTGTACGCTGGCGCATGCCGCCGGACACCTGATGCGGATAGTAGGCCTCGAAACCTTGCAGGTGGACCTTGGCCAGCCAGGCGCGAGCCTGCGCAAGAGCGGCCTGCCGACCGGCCTGCTGGAACTCCAGTGCCAGCGCGACGTTTTGCTGCAGTGTCAGCCACGGATAGAGCGCGTTCTCCTGGAACATCAGGGTGCGCTGTGGATGGGGACCGACGACCGGCAGGCCATCGGCCAGCACGCAGCCACTGCTCGGCGCTTCCAGTCCGGCAGCCAGGTGCAGCAGCGTCGACTTGCCGCAGCCCGATGGACCGACCAACGCCACCAGTTCGCCATCCTCGATGTCGTGACTGAAGCCGGCGATCACGCGCAAGCCTGAAAAGCTCTTTTCTACCTTGTCGAATGAAAGCTTCATACGCCTTCGCCTGTCAATTCTCGGGTGATTGTTCGCGCCGGGGAAGCTGCGCCGGAGCCCGTTCAGAAGAGCCCTACGCTACCGTTCCTGCTTCGGGGGCACAACGAATCATTTTCGCAATGCTTATTCGAACTGCGTATAAGCGATCGGAAACGAGCGACCGCAGGCGGGGCAACCACCCGCGGCCAGCACCGTCAGGACTTGTGCATCGTCGGGTCGTTGCAGGGACAGCCCGGGTCCCAAATAACCACGCAGGGTGCTTTCTCGCCGGCGCGCTGGATGCGCAGGTCGATCACCTTGATCAACACCCACGAGATGCACCGTTACCGCTGCCTGGGGGCGGGGGACAAGGTCACTTTGTCCAGGATGAAGGGCCCGTGGGTGATGGCAAAGTTGCCCAAAGAGTAAGCGGCGAAGCTGCGCCCGCGCGGACCCATCCTGACATCACGCTCGCCGGGGCGGGAGCGGGCAATCGAGGACGCCCGCAAACGCGCGCAATACCTCCACCTCGAGGGCCGATTCGCGCTGGTCGCTCCAGACGCTGGCAGCACAGGCCTTGATCAAATCCGTCTTCGCCAGCGGCTTCAATTGCTCCAGCTTTGCCAGGGCCAGATCGAGGTCGGAAACCCTGATCTGATCCTTCGCTAGCAGGGTAAGTTGGTCGGAGCCAATTTCCGCCACTGCCGCGGAAAATGCTTTCTCCACCACGGGTTGGTCCTCGCTGCCGGCATAAGCCATCAACGAGAGCACGAGTTCGACTTCACTCCGGCAACGCTCGAGATCCAGATTGCCCGCCTTGATCGGCGCCAACTTCAGGAACTGCCCGTCAAGGTGATTGAACAGAATCTTCTGTAACGACCACTCCATCAGGTCAATTCTCGAGTCCATTTCGATCAGGGCGATCAAGTTCCCCTTGAAGGACTGGTACTGACTGAGTGACAACTGCTTGAGGGCAGGAATGGCAATATCAATAAGTGGCAAGCGGTACTTGAAGTCCAGTACATCCATGCGCGCCGTCAATGCAAGTGTCAGCTGGTAGACATCGGCATCGGCGTGAGCCTGCAGTTGCCGGAATTGTCTGGCGCGAATCTCTTGTCCCTTGTCCAGCGCCAGGGCATAGATGAGTGCGCGGGCCCCGTGCGGGTCGCGCGCGGCGTCCCGAATTTCACCGGACAACTCGGAGAGCAGCGCGCGGGCGTAGTCGATGGTTTCCTGTTGCGCAATGCCGATGCGATCGATTGCGCTCATCACCCCCGCCACGCCGGCTGCGGCGGCAACCGGGGCGGCTTCCCGGAAGGCCACCTCGCGCGCCATGCCAGCCTCTTGGGCTTCCGGGCCTTCGTCCAAATCGGCACCCGGCGGCGGCGATAAATCGTACTTGCCGTCCCAGTGAGGATCAATGCGCCGAATGCGCTGCGCCAGCGGGGGGTGGGTCGCGGTCAACCACTGCATGGCGCCGCCAATCCCTTGTGCAAAGAAGGCGTGGCTGACCTCTGCCGCACCGGGATGTTCAAGTCTTGACCCGGCTTCCAGCCCGCCGATCCGCTTCAACGCCCCCCCGATCCCATTGGGATTGCGCGTAAATTGGACTGCCGAGGCATCGGCCAGGTATTCCCGCTGCCGGCTTACCGCAGCCTTGATCAACCCGCCGAAAAAGGTGCCCGCGAAACCGATGACCATCAAGCCAATCCCGAGGGCGAGGATGGCACCACCGTTCTTGTCGTTGCCACGACGGCGCCCCGTCAGCGCGGTGGAATAGAGCAAGTAATAGCCCAGCATCCCCAGGACCAGGATCCCGTTCAAGGCGCCGATGAGGCGCAGGTTGAGCCGCATATCGCCATTGAAGATATGACTGAATTCATGGGCGATGATCCCCTGCAGTTGCTCGCGATTCAGATTTTCGACGGCGCCTTGGGTAATGCCAATTACGGCATCGCGCGGCGAGAACCCGGCCGCGAAGGCGTTGATTCCGGGTTCATTCTCGAGCAGATAGACGGGCGGTGCAGGTGTGCCGGAAGCAATCGCCATTTCCTCGACCACGTTCAGCAGCCGGCGGTGTTGGGGATCCTGCGAGTTGCGCGGTATCAGTTTCCCGCCGAGCGCGTCGGCGACCACCTTGCCACCACCGGATAAAGCCATCATCTTGTAGAGGCTGCCGCCCAACACCACGACGCCGACGCCGACGCCGACCTCGGCAAATGTTTTCCAGTCCATTTGCTGCAACAGCGTCTGGCCATTACGCAATTGCTCGCTTTTGATGACGCCAAAGACGATCATGACCAGCAGGTTGGTCATGATGATCAACGAGATCACCGCCATGGCAAACAGGATAACGAGCACGGTGGTGCTCCTGCGCACGCGGTCCTGCGATTCAAAGAAGTTCATGGCGTGAACGTCGGAATTGACACGCGCCGTCAGAACGAGACTTTCGGCGCGGCCTGGATGTCTGCCGTGTCCTCGAATTCCAGCAGCGTAGCATCGGCCTGGTGTCCAAAGCGGGCGGCCAGCAGGGCGGGAGGGAAGGATTGCTTGTAGGTGTTGTAGAGCATCACCTGGTCATTGAACGCCTGGCGCGCAAAGGAAACCTTGTTCTCGGTACTGGTCAGTTCTTCGCTCAACTGCATCATGTTCTGGTTGGCCTTGAGATCCGGATAGGCCTCCATCACCATCCGCATATTCATCATGGCGCCAGCCAGTTTGCCCTCGGCCCCGATCAGGTTCTTCATCGCCGTGGGATCGCCGGGAGCCGCCGCCGCGCTCGAGAGCATGCCTGAGGCTTCATTGCGCGCGTTGACCACTGCTTCGAGGGTCTCGCGTTCGTGCTTGATATAGCCTTTGGCGGTCTCGACCAGATTGGGGATCAAGTCGTAACGTCGCTTGAGCTGTACTTCGATCTGCGCAAAAGCGTTCTTGTAGCGATTTCTCAGCGCAACCAGATTATTGAAGATTGCAATCACATAGAAAACGAGCAATGCGATGACAACCAGGATCGCTACAACTACTACGGTGGTGTTCATTGATTTCGCCTCTTGTTTGGTCTGCTGGTGCTCTCAGCCTCAGTTGACCGGATTCGCTTGGCGGCCCGGCTCATAACGACACTATACCGTCGCGGGGTATAAGTGGGCGCCCAGCAACGACCGGGGTCGGCTGCTACGCGCTGCACCCCGGTCCGCTCGGCGCCGGGCGCGAGCCGCGGGTCCCGCCCTCACCCGCCACGTTGGCGCGCCAACCACTGGCGCTCGAGAATTTCGCGCCCAGCACGACGCGGGGATCGAGTTGCGCCCAATCCCGACCGGTGGTGCCCTTGAAGAAGACCGCAGTGAGGCGATATTGCTCGGGAAACCAGTGTGCGTTGAAGGCCAGGGCCTCACGGTACAGATCCCTCTCGCTCAACCCCTGCGCGGCCCCCAGCGCGAGCAGACCCAGCAATGCCGAGCCGTGGTTGCAATCCTGGAAGAAGGTCGAGTTATCGCAGCAAGGGCGATAAGTGGCGCGTGCCACCCGGGCGGCGCGGGCGTCCTGCGCCGCAGTGAGTTCGACGATGGCGTGGTGGTTGAAGTCGAAACCGCCGTTGGGTGCCGCGCCAAGCGTCCAGCCACCGACCGATGCAAAGGCAAAGCGCATCCGTCCGTTAATAGGGCTGTTGTCGTTGGCACGCATCCGGTTGGCCAGCCCTATCGGCCACAGCAGATTGACATATAGAGCGGCATTTTCCCGCGTGAGGACGATGCGGCTGGTGTGGTCCGTGGCACTCGGGTCGGCCGATGCGCTCGAGCTCGCCGGAGTGAGTATCGTGCGGCCGACAACCGCCACCGCGGCGGCAAGTGTGAGCGAGGCGCCCAGTACCAACCGGCGATCAGGGCTCGTTGCGGCGATCATGTGCCTGCAGCTCCAGGCTCTAGTGATGCGGGCCCGCGCCGCCGCCCGCCGGGGCATTCGTTGCCGATCCTTCTTCTGCAGGATGCTTGTGGTCTGGGCCGTGCCCGCCGCCGCAGCAGCCGCCACCACCACCGCCACCTCGACCGCCCCGGCGCCTCACCATCACCATCACCAGCGCGATGCCAAACACCAGCCAGACCCAGTTCTGCGCTAACCATTCCATGTTCTTTCCTAGGTTGTGAGACCGCAAACCAGATGCCTGCGACCTCGTTTCATGTGCAATTCTCGTGGGGTAATCGGGGCTATAGCCAACTCATCCGATGGTCTGGAAGATCGGAAAGGTCTTGAGCAGCCAGAAGCCGAATGTCGAGAGCATCCCGGTAATCATGGCTACGCCCATGAGGATCATTCCTATGCCGGCCCCGAGTTGCAGCCAGCGGCCGGTCTTGCGCAGCGACTTCAGGCGATCCAGCAGGGCGTCGGTGAACACCGCCGTCGCCATGAACGGAATCCCCAGGCCGAGCGAGTAGGCAGCGAGTAGTCCCACTCCGCTTTTCACCGTGGCTGTGGCCGCGCCGATCGTCAGGATTCCGCCCAGCACCGGTCCGATGCAGGGCGTCCAGCCGAACGCAAAGGCCAGTCCGATCAGGTAGGCGCCCAAAGGGCGGGCTCCCTTCACCTCGACGTGAAAGCGCAGGTCACGGTGCAACCAGGGCAGATTCAACGCACCGATCATGAACAGGCCGAATACGATCACAATCGCGCCGCCGAGGATGTTGGCCTCATAGCGGTAGCGCAACAGCAGTTGCCCCAGCGACGATGCCCCCGCGCCCAGGGCCACGAAGACCGTCGAGAACCCGGCCACGAAACAGAAGCTTAGCCAGAGCGCCGACAGGCGCCGCATGTGCTGGTTCGCGCGGTCAACGCGCGCCAGGTTGCCTCCCGCGACGTACGAAACGTAACCTGGCACCAGCGGCAGGACGCAGGGCGAAAGGAACGAAATGATCCCCGCGCCAAGCGCCGTCGCCAGCGCGATGGTCGAGAGATCGCTCATTGCTGCAGTTTGCGCACGAGCGGCATGATCGTCTCGTCCAGGGCCTTGGGCGTAATGGCGCCAATATGCTTGTAGGCGATCACCCCGTTGCGGTCGATCACGAAGGTTTCGGGCACGCCGTAAACGCCCCAGTCGATGCCGACGCGACCGGAGATGTCCGCCCCGGTGCGCGTATAGGGATCTCCCAGCTCGTCCAGCCACGCCTGCGCATCATCGGGCTTGTCCTTGTAGTTGAGCCCATGGATCGGCACCACCCCGGACCTGGCCATCTGCATCCAGAGCGGATGCTCTTCCCGACAGGCGACGCACCACGACGCGAACACGTTTACCAGCGACACTTCGCCCTTGAGGTCGGCGCTGGCAAGCCCCAGCTCGCGCCCCTTGACCGCCGGCAGCGAGAACACCGGTACTGCTTTGCCGATCAAAGGCGACGGCAACTCCCGCGGATCCATCGTCAGGCCGATGCCGAGGAACACCGCCATGACAAGGAAGATCACGAGCGGCGTGTAGACTGCGAATCGCCCGCGCTTGTTGCGAGCTGGCACTGCATTGGCTGCATCTTCAAGCACTTCATCACCCATCTCTCGCACCTCGTTCTGGTAATCGCTCCCGGGCCGACCCCCGGGGAGCAGTCAAACGCGCTCAACAGCAATCTTTCATGCGACGCTTCAGTTCCGCGACGGCCGCCGAGTCAGTGGTGGGCGCCGCCGGCGCCCTGAAGAACAGCGCGCTCAGGACCACCAGCGCGCCCAGCGCCACAGCGACCACGATCCAGTCGAACACCATCAAGCCCTGGGCCGCGACAAACCCCAGCGGGATTGAAAGCGTCTTCCACAGCAAGCCCGAACGCCCCGGCGGCAGGCGCTTCTCGAGCAGGTAGGCGGTACCCACGACCGATCCGCCCAGCAGGATCGGCAGCATCGTGGTATCGATCGGGAGACCGAGCACCCGCACCACCAGCATCCACGACCAGGTTCCACCAACGCCAAGGCAGATCGGGCAGAGCTGGAGGCCGAGCACCCGGCGCGCCGCCCAGGCGAGGGCGGCGATCGCCAGGATCGACAAGCTGACCATCAGGATCTGGTTCATGGCGGCTAGAACGCGTAAACCAGCGCGCCCAGCGCGATCATCACCAGTCCGCCCCCCAGTCGCATCGCGGTTCGATTGCTCTGCTGCCAGCCCTGTACCTTGCCGAGCAAGGACTTGTCACTGGCGATGATCAGGATCAGCACCAGCGGCAGCACGAAGATGAGGTTGTACATAAGCAGGAAGCCGACCCCGTTGAAGTAGGTGGCGCGGTCATGCAACAGACCCAGGACCATCACGTAGGGCCCGCCCGAGCAGGGGAACTCGCACAGTCCGACCAGGCCGCCTAGCACGACCGCCGTCGGCACCGAGACCCGCTCCATCAACACCGCGATCTTGTGGTGCGCAGCTTTCGGAATGCTCAGCTTCAGCGGGAACGTCGGGAACACCTCGTTGACGACATTGATCAGCCCGAGGATCACCAGCAGCACGGCACCGACCTTCGACATGAAGTGCGGCGTCGAGAACAGGTGCAGCGCCTGCAACAGCCCGAACCCGATGAGCAGATAGACCAGGAAAATTCCCAGAATGTAGGCGCTGCCGATGGCCAGCACGCTCGACCTGAGCTTGCCGACGCTCAGCAGGAAGGCAATGGTGAGGATGAGGATCGAGAACGCGCAGGGATTGATGCTGTCGATCAGCGCCGCCACGGCAACGAGCGGCAGCATCCAGGTGCCGCCCTCACTGAGGTTCCACAGCGCCGTCGTGCCGATGTTCTCGGCCCGGAAGAACCAGACCAGCCCGAACAGCAGCAGGACGAAGGTGACGAGGAGGGGAAGTTTCCGATTCATTTCCGCTCTGCCTAGGGCTTCACGTAGGCCGAGAAGGCCAGTTGCATGGGCTGCCCCGCACTGTTTTCAATGGTCACGACTCTTTCGATCGGACCGACTCCGGCCGGGCCATGCGCCGCGGGGTCAAATACCACCTCGACGTAGGCGCGTTCGCCGGGAGCGAAGCTCTGGTTGATGCTCGGAATGTCGGTGTGCCCCTGCATGCCGAACGGGCCGAAACGGCGAATCCCCTTGACGAACTCCGCGGTGGTGCACATGCACGAGGTGTAGAGCTTGCGGATCACGACCGGATCCTGTCCCCCGTTCGCGAGGTAGTAGCGGTGGCTGACCTTGCCGGCGGCCATCGAGATCGAACCGAAGTCGAACTGGTATTCACTCGAGCGCAGGCCGGCGCCCACGGGCGAGTTGGCGGCGGGACCGGGTTGCGCGCTTGTCGCTGCCGTGCTCGGCGCGTTCTTGTCCGGCATGCCGGCGATAACCATCGCGCCGACGCCGACGACTACAAGGGCGGCGGCGATCAGGAACTTCTTGTTCTTGGAACTGCCCGTTGCGGCGGCGGCAGCTTCGGTTGATTTGCTGCCGGCCCCTGATGAGGCGGCGGTTGCAGGCTTGGCCATGACTTTTTCCTCGCTAATGATTGATGTCGGACTAGGGTTGGAAGGCAAGCGGTGGCGCTGCGTTCCCTCCGGACGAGATAGCGCGCCAATGCGTGGCCGCCGCCCGTCCAGGAACCGAAGGAGAATTCGCGCTCGATCGCGTCAACGACGTGACGCGGCAGTCATCACGAACGCCGAGTGGCCGGCGCCGCGTGACTCAGCGCGAGGGAATCAAATCAGGAAGTGACCGAACAGGATCGTCAGCGGCGGACCGGCTGGCGCTCGGTAGTCGAGGCGGGCAAAGAGCGGAGCCGCTGGCAACCTGACGCGGCGCATTGTGGGCGCCGTTGCGGCGACCGCAGGCTGACCGTCGTGCGAGTACTTCTGGGAATCATTCTGGCGCGCCAGCTGGCAGTGGTCGGATCCGCTGCCCTGGTCCGCAGCCGGTGGGCAAAGGTGCTGTTGCGCATCCTCCGAGA
>JAHYJF010000509.1 GCA_019428955.1 Burkholderiaceae bacterium | reverse complement strand
ACAAATCCACGATTAAAATCTCCCGCCCTCCCTGCAACCAGCAAGGGCCAAAGTGGCAACATTTTACGCTGCCCGCAGCGAGATTATCACGCCACTTCCGTGGACCACTTTTGCACTGCCGTTCTCACGCCGATCCTCGCAATCCCGTGGTCGGCACGAGGCTGATCCGAGAATGGAACGGGGTCGAGCACACGATCACGGTCTTGCGGGACGGGTTCGAGTGGCAGGGGCGACCCTACAAATCCTTGTCTGCGATTGCGCGGGCGATCACCGGAACGCGTTGGAATGGCTACCGCTTCTTCGGGTTGCGCGAACGAAAGCGGGGGAATGATTGATGGATCAACGCGCAAATCCCGTCCGCCGCCAACGCTGCGCGATCTACACGCGCAAGTCCTCCGAGGAAGGGCTGGAGCAGGAATTCAACAGCCTGCACGCCCAGAGAGAGGCCTGCGAGGCCTACATCGCCAGCCAACGCTCCGAGGGCTGGGTGCTGGTCCGCGATCAGTATGACGACGGCGGCATCTCGGGCGGGACGCTGGAACGGCCCGGCCTCAAGCAGCTTCTGGCCGACATCGAGGACGGCCTGATCGATGTGGTGGTCGTCTACAAGATCGACCGCCTGTCGCGGTCGCTGATGGACTTCTCGAAGCTGGTCGAGGTCTTCGATCGGAACGGCGTGACCTTCGTCTCGGTCACGCAGTCCTTCAACACCACCACCTCCATGGGGCGGCTGACGCTGAACATCCTGCTCAGCTTCGCCCAGTTCGAGCGCGAGGTCACGGCCGAGCGCATCCGCGACAAGGTTCGCGCCTCCCGCATGAAGGGGATGTGGATGGGCGGGTACGTCCCGCTCGGGTACGATGTGAAGGACCGCAAACTCGTGGTGAACGAGGACGAGGCCGCCGCCGTGCGGGGCATTTTCGAGAGGTTCGTCGAGGTCGGTTCAGCGACCGTGCTGGCGCGCGAACTGCGCCGCAAGGGCATCCGCAACAAGCGGGGCACGTTAGTCGACAAGGGATATCTCTACAGGGTGCTGGTGAACCGCGTCTATCGCGGCGACGCGGTCCACAAGGGCAAGGCCTATCCCGGCGAGCATCAGGCCATCATCGACGAGCAGCTGTGGGATCAGGTCCATGCCATCTTGCGGCAGAACCCGCGAAAGCGCGCCAACAACACCCGTGCGCAGGCGCCCGCGCTGCTCAAGGGGCTGATCTTTACGGCCACGGGCGCCGCCATGACCCCGAGCAGCACGAAGAAAGGCGCGCGGCGATATCGGTACTACGTCTCGATGGACGTCATCAAAAACCGCGAACCCAGCGATGAAGGCATCCCGCGCCGCCTTCCTGCCGACCTCGTGGAAGCGGCCGTGGTGACCGAGTTGCGGCGGGTGATGCGCGCGCCGTCGATCACGGCACTGAACCGCCCCGGGTTTACCGGAGGGTGATTTGTTCAACGACTAGGCGACCATATCGAGTGAGTTCAGGTTTGCATAGAAGGCCTCCTCTGCTTCTGCGGGCGGGACGTAGCCGATGGGGCCGAG
>JAHYJF010000111.1 GCA_019428955.1 Burkholderiaceae bacterium | reverse complement strand
CGGCAAGCGCGCCGCGCAAGCCATCCACGAGCAGCTCGCCGCCAGCAAGTAGCAGGGCGGGGCGCCGGTGACGGCGCCCCGCCGAGCTTGACGATCAGCGCAAGCGGCGCAGTTCGGCGGCGCTCAATGCGAGCAAATCCGACCAGTCATCGAGACGCCTGATCAGCGCATGGGGAATCGCGCTGACGCCGTGGCGCTCGCCCCATGCGCTGCCGGCAAGCGCCGCGCCAAATGTGGCTCCCAGCGCGCCGCCGAACAGGGCGCCAAGAAAGCGCTCGGAGCGTTCATCGTGCTGGAGGTGGGATCCTGCCGCGCGCACGTGCGCCAGCTGGCCGGGGGTTTCGATGGTTCCGGGCCTGACCGAGCGCACCGCGCCGATCGCGTCGGCCGACGACCAGCCGGACTCGACCAGCAGGCGGGCAGCGATGGTGCCGGTGCGGCCCATGCCGGCCATGCAATGAACGACGATCCGGCCGCCGCGCGCCAGCGTCCGGCGCAGGCGCAGGCCGGAATAGTTCCAGGCGGCTTCGAACTCGGCGCCGGGTGTGCTGATGTCGCTGATCGGCAGGTGATGCCAGTCGATGCCACGGGCCTCGACGGCCTCGCCCAGTGCGCCGACTCCGGCAGAGTCGAGTTCATAGTCGGGTAGCAACGTTACCACCGCCTCGGCGCCCCAGGAGGCGATCGTCGCAGGTCCTGCTCGAGGCTTCGGGGCCCGGCGAAGCCCTGGAAAAAGGTGGCGCGCCCGGGGCACGAGCACATTCCGATCGCACCGCCCGGGGCGGGCAGCTTCAGTTCGGCGATTGGCAGCACCGCGTTCGATGTCGGGGTTTCATTCACCTGCCCATCCTAGCGCAGCTGTGCCGCGGCGGCGACTTGGTGTCGCCGTGGCGATGGCCACCGCGGGCGGGAGGGAGTCAGCCGATTACGCCCAGGGCGCGTCCAACCTTGGCGAAGGCGGCGATGGCGGCGTCGATGTCGGCGTCGTCGTGGACTGCGCAGAGCTGCACCCGGATGCGCGCCCTGCCGTGGCCGACGACGGGATAGAAGAACGCCACTGCCAGGATCCCCTCGGCCAACAGGCCCCGCGAGAATTCCTGCGCCAGCTTGGCATCGCCCAGAAGCACCGGTGCGATCGGGTGTCCGGCGCCGAGGATGGTGAACCCCAACTCGGTCATCGCGCTGCGAAAGCGCCGCGTGTTGGCTTCGAGACGATCGCGCAGGTCGGTGGAATTGGAGATCAGCTCGATCGCGCGCAGCGACCCCCCGGCCACGGCCGGCGCCAGGGTGTTGGAAAAGAGGTAGGGGCGCGAACGCTGGCGCAGCAACTCGACGATTTCGCGCCGCGCCGCGGTGAAGCCTCCCGATGCCCCGCCCAGAGCCTTGCCGAAGGTGCCGGTGACGATGTCGACCCGCTCCATGCAGCCGCTCAATTCGTGGCTGCCGCGGCCGGTGGCGCCGAGGAACCCGGTGGCGTGGCAGTCGTCGATCATCACCAGCGCCTCATGGCGCTCGGCGACGTCGCAAATCCTGTCTACCTGGGCGATCACCCCATCCATCGAGAATGCCCCGTCGCTGGCGATCAGCACGCGCCGTGCACCTTCGGCGCGCGCCTTGCGCACTTCGTCCTCGAGGGCGTCGATGTCATTGTTGCGATAGCGAAAGCGCCGCGCTCTCGACAGCCTAATGCCGTCGATGATCGATGCGTGGTTGAGCTCGTCCGAGACGATCGCGTCGCGCTCGTCGAGCAGCGGTTCGAACAGTCCGCCATTGGCATCGAAGGCGGCGGCGTAGAGGATCGCGTCCTCCATCCCGACGAACTTGGCGATGGCCTCTTCAAGCCGCTTGTGGAGGTCCTGCGTGCCGCAGATGAAGCGCACGCTCGAGAGGCCGAAGCCGCGCTCATCGAGCGTGGCGTGGGCCGCAGCGACGACCTCGGGATGGGCGCTGAGCCCGAGGTAGTTGTTGGCGCAGAAGTTGATCAGCTTGCGCCCGGCCGCGATGATGTGGGCACCCTGCGCAGACTCGAGCACCAGTTCGCGTTTGTAGAGGCCGGACTCGGCGATGGCAGCGAGTTCGCCGCGCAGCTCGGAGCGCAAATCGCTATACATGAGCAATCCTCAAACAGAGCAGGGGATGGTGGTGCCGAGGTGATCGAACATGTCGGCCACCAGTTCCCGCAGGCCGAAACGCGGCTGCCAGCCCCAATCGCGGCGTGCTGCGCTATCGTCCAGCGAGTGGGGCCAGGAAGCGGCTATTGCCTGGCGAAAGTCCGGCCGATAACTGAACTCCGGCACGGCCATTCCGCGGCGCTGCATCTCGGCCTGGATTGCAACTGCGATATCGGCCGGACAGAAACTCAGTCCCTGTAGGTTGTAGCTGGTCCGGCGTCCAATCCTGGCGGCCGGGGCAGCCATGATCTCCAGAGTCGCGCGGATCGCGTCGTCCATGTAGATCATCGGCAGGCGCTGGTCGGCGGAGAGGAAACACTGGTAGGAGCCGGTGGCCAGCGCCTGGTGGAAGATCTCCACCGCATAGTCGGTGGTTCCGCCGCCAGGTTGCGACTGGTAACCGATCACTCCCGGGTAGCGCAGGCTACGCACATCTACTCCCCAGCGCTCGTGGTAGTAGGCGCACCAGTTCTCGCCGCTGGCCTTGCTCATGCCGTAGACCGTGCTCGGATTGAGCACCGCGTCGTCGGGGGTATCTTCCGGGGGCACATTGGGTCCGAAAACGGCGATCGTGCTGGGGAAGAAGACCTTGAGGCCTTCGCGAGCGGCCTCGAGCACGTTGAGCAGCCCCGTGACGTTGACTTCCCAGGTGCGCCGCGGATCGGCTTCGCCGCGCGCCGACAGCACCGCCGAGAGGTGGTAGACGGTATCGATCTGGTGCTGGGCGATAAGGGTCCGCAGGCGCGGCGCGTCGAGCACGTCGAGCAGAGTGAAGCGGCTGGCGAGTACTGACGAGGGTGGGGCGACGATGTCGGTGCCAAGCACTGCCTCTGGGCCATGGGCACAGCGCAGTGCCGCCGCCAGCACCGTGCCGATCTGTCCGTTGGCGCCGGTGATGAGGATTCGCGGGGTGGCTGTCATGTGCTTTTCCGAACCGGGAGTATTTCCGCTATAGTGGAACGCATGGATCAAAAAGTCAACATAAGGGAAATGATTCCATGATCTCGGAACGTAAGCCACCATCAGTGGCATTGACGATCAAGCGGCTGCGCAAGACCCGGCAGCTGTCGCTCGAGACCCTGGCGCAGATGTCTGGGGTGTCGCGCTCGATGCTCTCCCAGATCGAACGCGACGCCACCAATCCGACGGTGGCGACACTGTGGCGGATCACTACCGCGCTGGGGGTTTCGATCGGCGAAGTGCTCGGTACCCAGCCCCATGGCGCCGACCTCGACGTCATCGCCGGCCCTGAACTACCGCTGATCGGCAGCGCCGATGGGCTGATCATGCTGCGCGTGCTCGGGCCGATGGCGACCGCCGGTTCGCATGAGTGGTATGAGCTGATTGCCAATGCTGGCGGCAAGCTGGAGAGCAAGGCCCACGCGCCGGGCACCAGCGAGCACGTGTTCGTGACCAACGGCACTCTGACCATCAGCAGCGGCGACACCCGGCGCGCGGTCAAGGCCGGGGAACTGGTGCGCTATAACGCCGACGTTCCCCATTCGATCTGCAATGTGAGCAACAAGCCGGCGAGTGCCTGGCTCACTGTGCTGCACGTCTGAGTCGCGCGATCGAGGCAGTGGCCTCCACGCGCGAGCCGCGTCGCTTGCCTCGCCAGCGGCGCTGAAAAAGCAAAGCATAAATTCGTATTACCGCTGCTCGCTCGTCTGTCCAATAATGGCGCCCGAGGGCGGCATTGCGGCGCTGGCGCTGGCGCTCGGCGCAGGCGGGGCGCTGGTGCACGCTGCCATGACCAGCGCGACACCGCTCAGGACGACGCGGAACCGCCTCCCCGGTGGTCCAGCTGTGCTGTCAGAAGCGCGGTTCGCCCCGCTCGTTGACATCGATTGTTTCTCCCGGAGGGGTGGTCATCTGCACGTGATGTTCCTGGCCGCGGAAGACATAGGTGACTTCCCAGTAGTCCGGCCGGGCAGACCTGGGTGCGCTCGTGCAGCGCTCCACATCCTGGGTTTGCACCTGGGTGCCGGAACTGTCGCGACCCAGGTTTGCTCCGACGGCGGCGCCGGCCAGCGCGCCACCCACCGTGGCGAGATCCTTGCCAGTGCCGCGCCCTATCTGGTGCCCGAGAATGCCGCCAATGACGGCGCCGGCAATCGCACCCGGAGCCGTGTTGTTGCGCTCGACGGCGACCTGTTCGCGCTCGATCCAGCACCGGCGCTCCTGCTCCTGAACTACCGCGCGCACCGAGCTTACCGGCACCTGATAGATCCGCTCCTCGTCGCGACGCCGGAAATCGGGTGC
The DNA here is from genome assembly GCA_019428955.1 of Burkholderiaceae bacterium. GTDB lineage: Bacteria > Pseudomonadota > Gammaproteobacteria > Burkholderiales > Burkholderiaceae_E > JAGXFR01. The sequence continues at coordinate 5,914 of JAHYJF010000111.1, read as the reverse complement.
TGCCACCGGGGCGGGCGCATAGCGGCGTTCCTCGATACGGATGTCTGTGCCCACCGGCCGCGTCGACGAGACGCTATTGTTTAGGCCTATGGCGGCCAGACTCGGATAGCGACCTGGGCGCAGCACGACGCAGCGACCGCGAAATCGTACTTCCTCGCAGACTTCCCAGCGCTCGCCGATCACTTCTGCCGACGACGCAACGTCGTTGAAACCAAAGCGCCGGAAATTGCGCACCTCGCCCATCGACGTGAAAGATCGACCATCGAAGCCCCGGCGCTCGAAGAACGTTATCTGGGCAACTATCGGCGGTGGAGCCGGGTGCCGCTCATAGCGGGATTCGTGGCGTCCCGCCGGCCGCGCCGATGACACCCGGTTGTTCAACCCCATCGCGGCGAACGAGGGATAGCGCCCGGGGCGCAGTGTCACGCAACGCCCGCGAAAGCCCCCGTCTTCGCATACTTCCCACTGTCCGTCTCGCACGTCGACCGAGGAAGCGCGGTCATTGAAGCCATAGCGCTCGAAATTAACCACCATCCCGTTAGCCGTGAACGACCGGCCACCGAAGCCTTCGCGCTCGAAGAAGGTAAGCTGGGCGTTCGCGTGGGTGGCCACGAGGAGCGTGGTCATGGCCAGCAATGTCTTGATTCGTGAATTCATATTTACCTCTTGCAAGCAACATAATGCGGCGCAGATCAAGTTCGTCCGCGCTGCCTCTAGGATAAGCCAAGTTTGGAGGCGATTCCGCGACGCGAACAGCGGACGGCAGCGCCATTCGATGTGGGCGCTGTCCTACGCCTACGGCACTTGCGGTGAGCCGGTCCACGACCAGTTGTCTGGCGATTCCCGACGAACGTCAGGGTATGATCACTGGCCTGCAAGTATCGCCAACTTGTCATCAAGGAGGAGACATGTCTGACCCCATCACCGGTGGTTGCTTGTGCGGGAAGATCCGCTACACGGTCAACCAGCCGCTCCAGAACATCATCGCCTGTCACTGCACCAATTGCCAGAAGTCGTCCGGCAGCGGCGCGATGCACAACGCCGTGGCGGCCGCCAGTGCGGTGACGTTCACTGCGGGAAACCTCAAGGTCTTTGCCGACACCGCGGCCAGTGGCAACACGCTCAATCGCTATTTCTGCGGAGACTGCGGCTCGCCGATCTATAGCCAGCGCGCGACGATGCCCGAAGTGATGGTCATCAAGGTCGGGACGCTCGACGACTCGAACCACATGAAGGTGACGATGAACATCTGGACCAAGAGCGCGCGGCCGTGGATGCACATCGATCTGGCGACCGATTGCTACCCCGAGAACCGAGCGCCCAAGACCTGAGCAGCGGCGGCCCGAGCCAAAGATGGCTCTGGCCGGTGGAGTGGCGACACACATCTGGTTGCTGCCGGCGCTGCCGGATTACATGCCGCCAAGGTCCTGGATCGCGTCGACCACCATGCTGGTTCCGATCGCAATCATCAGAATGTCACCCGCGACTCGTACGTAACGGTGACCGGCCGGCGGCACGCCGAGTTGCACGACGACTGACTGCGGTACCGGGTAGTAAACGATGTCGCTCGGAAGCGGCTCTCCCTTGGACCACCGCCTGGCATGGCCCGGGGGCACGCAGCCATTGTGTTTCTTGGCCAGCCCCGGGGGACATTTGCCGCCGCGCCCGGGCTTGCCATAGTAATCACGCACGACCGTGCGCTGCGAGTCGCCAAAGTAGACTTTGACCTCTGCCCGGTCCTCGCGCCGTTCCTTGTTGGAGTGCTTGTCCTTGCCGCCGCCGCGCCCCGGCTTGTCGGCCATCGCGGCGTTGGCGCCGAGCAGGCCGGCGCAGACCATCGCCAGCGTCAGTGCGGTACGGATCTTGGGTATCTTCATGCGCCACCCCTGTTGAACGAGTCGGGGCAGTATCGCACTAACGGCAATAGGCGCAAGCGCCGATGTCTTCCACGGCGGCGTTCACCCGACGAGCGTCGTCCTTTACGCCCGGGTCGCGCCACGGCGCGAGTCGGCCGCCGCTCGTGCGTCCTCATTGCAGGAGTTCAGCGCCGCGACCAGCATGTCGATAAAAGCCCTGGTCTTGGCGGCCATCAGGCGTCGTCCCGGGAACACCGCCCAGGCGGTGAATACCGGCAGCGACCAGTCGGGCAGGACACGGCGCAACTCTCCGCCGCGTACCGCCGGCGCGGCGAAGAACTCGGGCAGCGGGGCGATTCCGGCGCCGGCAGCGGCCAGGCGCATCAACAACTCAGGCGAGTTGGCCGCCGTCCGCGAGGGCGGGGCGCCCTCCCAACGCTGACCGTCGCGCAGCAGGGTCCAGCCCACCGCCTCGCCACTGGAAGAGATCAGCCGCAAGGCGTTGTGGGCCATCAACTCCTCAGGAGAATGGAGGTCGCCGCGTTCGGCCAGGTATGACGGCGCGGCGTAGAGCCCGCTGGGCATGATCGCGAGCCGTCGCGCGGCGAGCAAACCGTCATCGGGCAGCTTGCCTATGCGCACGGCGACATCGAAGTTCTCCGCCAGCAGGTCCACCCGCCTCGGCGACAGATCGAGTTCGAGCGTGACGGCCGGGTGCAGCGCCACGAAGGCCGCGAACATGTCGACCAGAAGGATGTTGGCGAAGTCGCTGGGAATGGACACTCGCAGCCTACCGCTGGGCAGCACCTGGTGATGCTCGCCCAACGCCTCTGCGGCGGCCACTTCGGCTGCGACCTGGCGAGCGTGCTCGAGCAACTTCTGGCCGAACTCGGTGATCGTAACCCGCCTGGTAGTGCGCAGCAGCAGCCGCTGTCCGAGCCTTTCCTCGAGTAAGGCAATGCGGCGCGATACCGTGGAGCGGGGCAGTCCGAGGCGCTCGGCAGCGCGGCTGAAGCTGCCGCCGTCGGCGACGGCGGCAAAGATCAGGAGGTCGTTTGGGTCAAATTGTGCCATTGGTGGAACGATCATATCCGATAAATGGGCTTATGTTGCGAATCTGACAATAATAAACTTCATCCCAGTTACTCACCACCATTTGGGAGAAATGCTATGAAGATCCTGCAGATCAATTCCAGTGTCCGCCGTGCGGGCGGCAATTCGACCCTTGTCGCGAACTCGATCGTGGCGCGCCTGCGCGCCGAAGATCCCGCGGCCAGCGTGCGAGTGCGCTACCTGGCCAGCGAACCACTGCCGCCCCAGGACGATGCGGCGCTGGCGGCCCTGAGCACCGCGGCGGCTGATCGCACCGCTGAACAGGCGGCGCGCGTGGCTCTCGACGACGCACTGATTGCCGAGATCCAGGAAGCCGATACGCTGGTGCTGGGCGTTCCGATGTACAACTTCGGCGTGCCGGTCCAGTTGAAGAACTGGATCGATGCCATCGCCCGGGCCGGCGTAACCTTTCGCTATACCGAGCAGGGGCCACAGGGACTGCTCGTAGGCAAGACGGTCTACCTGGCGCTCGCCCGCGGTGGTCGCCACCGTGACTCCGAGACCGACAGCCAGGTGCCATATCTCAAGACGGTGCTAGGGTTTCTCGGCATGACCGACCTGCATTTCATCTACGCTGAGGGCCTGAACATGGGACCCGACGCAGTCAGGCAGGGCCTGGCAGAAGCCGAAGCGAACCTCGCTGCGGCATTCGCCTGAATCGCCGGCCGGCTGGTTCCAGCCGCGAGAACAAGGAGTGAACATGACTACCGATACCGCCACCCGCAGCGCGCGGGTAACCGAGCCCCGGAAAGTGGAACGACTGGTCGCCGGTCGGGCGACCTCGGACGGCGATGGGGTGAAACTGACCAGGGTGCTGACCCAGCCGCTGCAACGCCGGCTCGACCCGTTCCTGATGCTCGATGCCTTCGGCAGCGACAATCCCGACGACTACATCGGCGGCTTCCCGGATCATCCCCATCGTGGCTTCGAGACTATCACCTACATGATCGCCGGCCGGATGCAGCATCGCGACAGTGCCGGCAATGAAGGCCTGCTCGAGAACGGTGGCGTGCAATGGATGACTGCCGGACGCGGGGTGATCCACTCCGAGTTGCCGCAGCAGGAGGAGGGGGTCATGGAAGGCTTTCAGCTCTGGCTCAATCTCCCCGGCAAGGACAAGATGAGCGCCCCCTGGTATCGCGACTTCGGCGCCGCCGACCTGCCGCGTTTCACGACCGCGACCGGGGTGGAGGTGACCGTGATCGCCGGCGAGAGCCATGGCATCACGGGCGCAGTGACGCGCGAGGCCACGGTGCCGCTCTATCTTGACCTGCACCTGCCGGCTGGAGCCAGCTTCGAGCAGGCTCTGCCGGCGGGACACAATGCCTTCGTGTATGTGTATCGCGGCGAACTGCGCATCGACACCGAGCAGGTACCGGTGCAACGCATGGCGATCCTCGCCAATGATTCCCAGTGCGACGGAGTGGTGCTCAAGGCCGTCGGCGAAACCAGGGCGCTGCTGATCGCCGGCCGCCCGCTCAACGAGCCGATCGCGCAATACGGCCCGTTCGTGATGAACACCGAGCAGGAAATCTACCAGGCGCTCAACGATTTCCGGGATGGGCGGCTGGCCTGAGGGCTAGCGTCCGCCGGAAACGTCGAGGATTGCCCCGTGCACGTAGGACGCAGCGTCCGACGCGAGCCACAACGCGGCGGCAGCGATCTCGGCGGGGGCGCCCGAGCGGGCCATCGGAACGGCGCTCTGGGCGAGCTTTTCCATCGCGGCCAATCCCCCGTGCACCGCGTGGATCTCGGTCGCGATCAGTCCGGGCCGCAGCGCGTTGACCCGGATACCCTCGGCGCCAACTTCCTTGGCGAGCGCGACCGTGAAGATGTCGACCGCGCCCTTTGAGGCAGCATAGGCTGAGCCCCCGACGCGCCCGCCAAGCCGCGAGGCGACCGAGGAGATATTGACGATCGCGCCGCCCCTGCCGCCATGGCGGGTCGACATCCGCCGTACCGCCTCGCGCGCGCAGAAGAAGACGCTGTAGACATTTGCGCGCAGCAGCGTTTCGAGGCGCTCCTCATCAGCCTCTTCGACTCGGAAACTCGCCGTGACCCCGGCGTTGTTGACCAGAACGTCGGGCGCACCGAATCTTGCATCGAGCTCCGCAAACATGCGCCGCACCTCGTCGCTCCGTCCGACGTCTGCCTGCAGTGCCACCGCTTCTGTGCCCGCGGCGCAGATTTCGTCGACGACTGCGCGTGCCGCGTCCTCGCTGCTGTGCCAGTTGACCCCGACCTTGTATCCGGAGCGGCCCGCCAGCTTCGCGATCTCGGCTCCAATCCCGCGGCTCGCGCCGGTGACCAACATGACTTTGCTCATGGCGAATGTTCCGGCTCGCGGCCGGCCTATTTTGATTCCTAACTGGAATGTACCGCGTCCCAGGGCTTGCTGGCGGAGCCGGGGGCATCGATAACTGCTAAGGGTATACTCTGCGGCACCCCCTATTTGCCCCGCATTGTCGCTGGCCCCGTTCGAGGCCTTGATAACCAGCTTGCCAGAGGTTCAACGTCCGTGATCTCAGCCTACTCAGGAACAAATTTTCGTTTTTCATTAACCTTGATGATTGCGCTTTCAGCCTTGGCGCTGAGCGCGTGTGGCGCCAAGGACAAGGCACCCGGCGCCGCCCCGGATGGCGGAAAGCCGCCACCGCCAGCGGTGGGCGTGATCAGTGTTGCCCCCCAGGCTGTCGCCCTGAGCAGCGAGTTGCCGGGCAGAGTTGAAGCCCAGCGCGTGGCCCAGGTGCGGGCGCGGGTGAGCGGCGTGGTACTCAAGCGCCAGTTTACCGAAGGCAGCGAAGTGCGCGCCGGACAGTCCTTGTTCCTGATCGATCCGGCGCTCTACCAGGCTGCGCTTGACAGCGCCAACGCCCAGCTGGCGCGTGCCGAGAGCAACCTCGAGCAGGCGAGCGCGACCGCGGAGCGCTAACGGCCGCTGGCCG
>JAHYJF010000508.1 GCA_019428955.1 Burkholderiaceae bacterium | reverse complement strand
GTCAAAGAAATCCGGCTGCCGGTCGGCTGCGTCGGCCGGCGACAGCTTGCCCTTGCGGCGGTTGGCTTCGCGGAAACAGAGCGTCTTGTTCGCAGGGCTGTCGTCGAAGGTTTCCTCGAACGGCAGGATATGGTCGATCTCAATCTCGTCGGAATGCAACTGATGTAGAGCTATGGGGCGGCCGGTGTAGGGGCAGAGCCGATCAGCCGGGCCGTTGCCCATCTCTTCCCATAGGCGCATCCGAATGAACCTGTCGCCGATCCGCGCGCCTTCTGCCAGAAGGCCCGCCTCCTGTAACTCGGCCCGCCAGCGATCATTGCGCCTTTCATTGTCGCGGATCGTTTTCTCGATTTTGTTCAGCTCTTCCGCCGACTTGGCCATGTCACGGGTGGCCTCGATCACCACCTGCGCGGGCTTACCATATTCCGCGATCAGCGCATTCATCACGCGCCGGAACTGGCCTAGGGCGATATGCACGGTCGGATTGGTGATCCGGCCGTAACGCACCAGGTCGGGATCATTCGGATCCCCGGTTCCGTTGCCGATCATCCGCTGCAGTACGGGCAGCCGGTTGTAGGGTGGCAGCGTATCGACGCCTTCCTCGGCCTGAAAATCGGAGTGGTCGAGCCCCGCCCCGCCCAGCGATGGAGCGCGCCGCACGGCCTCGTCATATGTGATGACATCGCGGCGCAGCTCTTCGACAATCGCCCACGTTGCCGCCTTGCAGAACCGCAGATGACCGTCCGGCAAAGGGATCTTTTCGACCTTTTCCGCCACCTCGCGGGAAATACCGTGCCTTTCAATCAGCCAGCCGATGAGCTCTTCCGAGTCTGCGGTCTCGGCTATACAGCCCAGCATTTCCTCCTGCGCGGCATTGTCAAGCAACGGCCACAACGTGACCAGCGGGCCCGGTTTTTTCGCGTCGCCTAGAAGCCGCGCGGCGACGTCGTTCCGTGCAAGCTCCTTCAGACCGCCTTTTTCAAGGTTGAACGCGGCCTGTGATGGCAGTTTGAGGGTCTTTCGCAGGGCGGACCATGACAGTTTTGCACCACCTACCAATGTTCGGGCTACGAGATCGCGCGCAGTGAGGTCCAGCGGGTGTTCGCCATGGCCGTCGACAATGCGCAGATGGTTGAGCTGCGACAGGATCAGGAATTCCTGTGCCGCCGGATGCCAGCGCGGCAGTCGGTCCTGATCGGGGAAGAACGTGCATTTTCCGGGCCGGACGGGGCGCAAGGGGCGCTGAAAGAAAATCGTATCCCGCAGCAGTTCGCGCATTTCCTCGGTCAGCGCCGGGTAATGGGTCGCCTGCTCGGCCCAGATGTGATCGAACTCCGCTTCCAGCAGGGCGCGCGTAGGGTAGAATTCGTATGACAGCTTCGCGCCTTCGCCAGTCGGGCGAACGCGCGTCCCTTCGCCGCGGCAAAGTCGTGCGTGCAGGAATGCTCCATATGTCGGTTGGCCTTCGGCCCTGAGCCGCTCAAGAAGGGCGCTGGAGGCTGTTGCGATCTTGCCGTTCTCGTCCGCGTCCTTGTCGGCGCGGCGATTG
>JAHYJF010000110.1 GCA_019428955.1 Burkholderiaceae bacterium | reverse complement strand
TTCACGGGTGATGCGCAACTCGAGCGACTTGGGCAGGGGCGAAATCGGCTTGAACTGCAGTACGCCCTTGCGGTGATGGCCGCCGGGCGCATCGCCCTGCCACGCCAGCGGCGCGAAGCTCTTGCCGCCGTCGGCAACCAGGCTTGCGCTCTTTGCGAGGTCGTCGCTCAGCGCTGCCGAGTGGGTGTTGAGGGCAACGTCGAACTCCCACACGGTACCCGTGAAGGGATGCGGCGTGGCGCTGATCATGACGGCGGCTGCCGAGCTGGTGCGGGTCGGCAGGTTCGGCGCGGCCGTGGCGTTGCTTGCCATGAGGCTTGCGGTGACGAGCGCGGACAGGAGGGAGCTCAGGCGGTTACGCATTGGGCATGGTCCTTGGTAGCGTTGCGGAGCCGGCTGGCAATGAAGGCCATCCCGGCAGCGTTGAACGCGAGGCCGATCCAGAAGAACTCAAGCTGGTACTGGGTCGCGAAAGTCACGAGCCCGGTCGCACCGAGCACGGGCGCGAGGTTGACGAGATAGTGCGCACAGCACGAAACCATGGCGGCGGTCGAGGTCGTTCCAGAGGTCGCCATGATGGTGCCGGAATCCTTGGTATTGAGCACCAGCCGCCGCAGCCGCACATAGAGCCCAACCTGGAGTCCGAAGCCGGCACCCAGCGGTACCAGAAAATACCAGAACTCGGAGAATTGCTGCCAGGTGAAATCCCAATCGGAGACCAGCGTAAGCGCGGTGAAATAGAACCCGAACAGCAACCCGAACGCGAGAATGCCATAACCGGCAGGACGTAGATGCAGGTCGGCAGCTCGAGCATTCATGGCGATTCCCTCCAGAGACGAAGATTCCAGCGGGCGGTCGAACGTCGATCGATGAGCGCGCTCGATGGGGTGTATTGCAACTCAGTCAACTTAGCAGGAACTGAGCGCCCCGGTGAGTTGGACCGGCCCGCAAGGAGGCGGGCCGGCCCGGGGCGTGGCGTGCGTCCGGGTCAGGATTCGGCTTTCTCCCCGCCGGCTATATCGACCGGGGCGCTGTGGAAGTAGACGCCGCACGTGAAGCGACCACGCGCCTCGGGGTTGCCAGCCTCGCTCGCTTCGCGCTCCGAGGCCAGGCGGTTGAGTTCCTTGAGCATTCGGGTGCCAAGTTGGCGGGCTCGTTTGTCCAGGTGCTCGACGCTCGCCGGCGTCAACCCTTCGTAGATGAGGCTGCGCTCGAGCTGCGGCGCACGCGCGCCGAGCAGGTTGTTGGTGGCCGCTGCCGCGTGCTCGTGCAGGTTGTGGGCAAAGAAGAAAAACTTCTCGTCCAGGCCGGGCTGCGGTACGAACGCCGCGGTATTGAGCACGACCCGATCCTGATCATCGATGCTGACGATGCCCAGGCGCAGCCATTCATCGAGCACCACGCGCTGGCGGATATCGGTTGTGCGGCTGGCGACCAGATCGGCGAAACAAACGCCGCCGTCAGCGGCGCGGATTTTCGGCAGCGGTCTGGCAGAGCCGGTTTCGTCGAGGAATCGGCCGTCCGTCAGCCAGGTCGCAACGAGCCGACCACCAAAAGAGACCGTTTCCGGAACCACCTCTGCGACTGACAGGTCGGATTCGCGCAGCCGCCGGATATCCTTGCGATGGACCCCGGAGATGAGGTTGATGCGGCTGTCGGTCATTGCCCGGCCGTGAAGACGGAAATCGCGCTCCGCGACTTCGACGAATACGCCTTTGAGCAGTTCGGAGACGATCGGAAAGGTGACCCCGCTGGCCAGCATCAAGCGCACCAGCGGGCGCAAGATGTGACGCAGGGCACGCACCAGGGTGGGCGAGGGGGTAGCGCTGTGCGAAGGGTTCATGGGCTGACGTGGCGGGGCGGCTGATGAAATAGATCAGATCCTAGCACTATTTTCCATTGGGCGTGGGAAAGATTCCCACATAGAATTCTTCGCGTCGACCTCGAAATCCCCGAACGTAGATAAGGCACCCCATGAACAGTAAGCATCTTTTCGCGCTTCTCTCCCGCACTTTGACATTTGCGGCCGTCTTGTCTCTGGCCGCCTGTGGCGGTAGCGGGGCCCTGGACGGGGTGATCGGCGGCACCGGTATCAAAGGCCCGGTCAACAACGCAACCGTGGCTGCGCACGCAATCAACGCCGGGGCCACGGGGCAACGGATCGGAACCACCGCCTCGAACGCTGGTGGCAATTTCAACGTTTCTATCGGCTCCTGCTCCGGCCCGGTAATGCTGCAGATGAGCGGCGGCACCGATACCAACGAGGCGACCGGCACGATGATGTCGATGGCGGGCGCGGACGTCATGACTGCCGCGCTGCCGAATGTCGCAGCCGGCGCCGTCGTCACCGGGGTGCACATGACACCCGTGACCTCGATGGCGCAGAAGATCGCCCAACATCTCTCCGGATGGATGACGGAAGCCAATGTCGCGGCAGCCAACGCGGCGCTGGGAGCTTACTTCATGGTGAGCGACATCCTGCACGTGCCGCCTATGAACCAGCTCGTAGCCGGAACGGGCAGCGGGGCCACCCAGGATTCAATCAACTATGGCATGACGCTCGCCGCCGTGTCCCGGTATGCGGCGAGCCAGGCGATGAACCAGTCGTCGGCGATGGTGACGGCGCTTATGAACGATGCCTCCGATGGCGTAATGGACGGCATGATGGGCAGCATGGACAACAGCAAGCCGATGCCGAGCACTGCCGGCACCGGCGGGCTGGCGAGCGCGATGTCGGACTTTCTGGGGTTGAACATGAATATGTCGGGCGCCACCGCTGCCGAGATGGTCGCACTGATGGAGCAACTCCGGGCTTTGAACGGGATGCTGCAGTAAGAAGAATTTGGCGGCGCCGATCAGTTGCTCGATCAGCGCCGCCCCTGTTCCCTAACCTTGGTTACCGCCGGCGGTAACCGGCTCCCGGGCCTTGGTCAATCAAGGCACGCTGCTCGGGGCTCAGGGCCGCATAGAGGCCCTTGAGCGCTGCCGCCGATGAAGCCATTGCGGCACCGCGCTGCTGCATCATCGCGCTCATGAGTGCGGCGCGTTCAGGTGCGGCGAGTTTCGGGTCCTGCATCGAAGTGAACATCGCCTGGTGCGCGGTGCGCATCGCTTCGAACTGTTCCTGAGCCTGCTTAGCGTACGCCGTCCAGGCTCCTTCCTGTGCGGGGGTTATCTGCAACTGAGCCTTGTATTGTTCCAACCAGGCGTCAGAGTTCGCGCCGGGGCCGTAGCCGCCACCCATCATTGCACCGGGGCCGTAGCCGCCCATCATTGCGCCATGGCCGTAACCACCGCCCATCATTGCGCCGGGGCCATAGCCGCCACCCATCATTGCGCCGGGACCGTAACCGGCACCCGGGCCGTAGCCGCCCATTCCCCAGCCACCCGGATGGGCGAAGGCCACCGCCGCTACCGTGATCGCGGCGCCTGCCGCCAGAGCCAATGCAATCCTGCGTACTTTCATTTCAATCTCCCTGTTGTTCCATCAAGGCCGGCGCTGTTGCCGGTTGGGTCTTGGAGGACTGGTCACACCTCCACAGCGCCATCAGAACACTTCAATGTAAGCGGCGAATGTCGCGCAACGGCCTTTTTGTAGCTGGGGATGTCGAACCACCCGCCAGACACATTAAATTACACAACTCTTGGGTATGACCGATAATCTTCCCCATGGGCGCCAGCTCGGCGCGCCCCTCGCATGGAGGTAGGGATGGATTTCGCATATTCGCCGAAGGTGCTCGACCTGCAGCGCCGGGTCAACGAGATCATGGAACGCTGGATCCTGCCGGCCAACCCGCGCTGGACGGCGGACGTCGAGCGCGGGGTTTTCCCGCCCCCGCTGGTCGAGGAGATAAAGGCCTACGCCAAGTCCGAGGGGTTGTGGAACATGTTCCTGCCCGGACTGCGCGACGACGAGCCGGGCACCCGGCTGACGAACCTGGAGTACGCGCCGCTCGCCGAGATCATGGGTCGCATTCCGTGGGCCTCGGAGGTGTTCAACTGCAACGCTCCGGATACCGGCAACATGGAGTTGCTGCACCAGTTCGCAACCCCCGACCAGTACGAGCGCTGGCTGCGCCCCTTGCTCAATGGCGAGATGCGTTCGGCCTTCGCGATGACCGAGCCCGACGTGGCCTCATCGGACGCGACCAATATCCGCACCTCGATCAGGCGTGAGGGCAACGAATACGTGATCAACGGGCGCAAGTGGTTCATCTCCAACGCCGCGCACCCGAACTGCAGGATCGCGATCGTGATGGGGGTCTCCAACGACGACGAGTCCGCCGCGCGTCACGCTCGCCACAGCATGGTGCTGGTGCCGATGGATACGCCCGGCGTCAAGGTGGTGCGCAACATTCCGATCATGAGCCATATCTCGCCCGACGGTCACTGCGAAATCACGTTGCGCAACGTCCGGGTGCCGGCCGAAAACCTGCTCGGCGAGGAGGGCTCCGGTTTCGCGATGGCCCAGGCGCGGCTCGGCCCGGGACGGATTCACCACTGCATGCGCACCATCGGCCAATGCGAGGTGGCCCTCGAGCTGATGTGCGACCGGGCGCTGGAGCGGCGCGCCTTCGGCAAGTACCTGGCCGACTACGCCAACATCCAGGACTGGATCGCCGAGTCGCGGGTCGAGATCGACCAGGCACGGCTGCTGGTCCTGCGTGCCGCCTGGAAGATCGACGAGCTCGGCAACAAGGCGGCGCGCATCGACGTCTCAGCGATCAAGCTGATCGCCGGCAGGCTCCAGACCAGGGTGGTCGATCGGGCGATGCAGGTCTTCGGCGGCATGGGACTCACTCCCGACACCCCGCTTGCCTATCTCTGGACCTGGGGTCGGGCGCTGCGCTTCTTCGATGGCCCGGACCAGGTGCACCTGCGCAACGTTGCCCGCGACGAACTCGGCAAGGCGCGCGCCAATCCGGGGCGCAGCGTACCCTACTTCACGCTGCCATCGGATCTTGAAACGCCGCCCGGCGCCGCTTCGAAATGATGCAGCCCTGACGACCACGCGGGGGGCGACCCGATGCCGTCACCGGACTTGACGATCGAGGCCTCGCTCGGTGGGGCCTTGCGTCGCGCCGCTGCGGATTGCCCGCAGCGGCCCTTCATCCGGATGATGGGCGGGGAATGGAGTTACGGCACGATAGACGCCGAGTCGGATCGGGTTGCCGCCGGCCTCCAGGCACTGGGCGTGGCGCGCGGCGACAACGTCAGCCTGATGCTGCCCAACTGCATCGAGTTCGTGGTGCTGTGGTTCGCGCTGGCCAAGCTCGGTGCGGTCACAGCGCCGGTCAACACCTCCTTTCGCGGCGAGTTGCTGGCCAATGCCATCAACCTTGTTGACAGCCGTCTTCTGGTGGTTCATGAAACCCTGCTGGCGCCCTTGGCGGAGGTGCGTGCAAGCCTGGGCGCGATTGCCGCGGTGGTCCTGGTTGGCGAGCGGCAAGAGGAAGGTTTCCAGCCCTATGCGACGTTGCGCGCGGCGACGGAGCTCGCGCCCACAGCGAGGGCAGACGTCGCCGCTGACGAACTCTGCCTGCTGCTCTACACCTCAGGCAGCACGGGGGCGTCGAAAGCGGCGATGATCCCGCACCGCTTCGTGCTGACCCACGCGCGCCTGAGCAGCGCCGGGCTCGGGCTGCGCGCCGACGATGTGCTCTACTGCCCCTACCCGCTGTTCCATCTCGATGCGGCGGTGATGACGGTTGTCCCGGCGCTGTTGTTGCGCGCTGTCGCCGCCATCGGGGAGCGCTTCAGCGTTTCGCGTTTCTGGGACGAGATGCGCGCGTTGCGAGCGACGGTTTTCGACTTCATGGGCGCGACCCTGACGATGCTCTTCAAGCGGCCACCGGCACCGGGCGATCGCGACCACCGGGCGCGGCTCGGCTGGGGGGTGCCGCTGCCCGCCTGGGCGCCGGAGTTCGAAGCCCGGTTCGGTTGCCGGCTGGTGGAGCTCTACGGCCTGACCGAAGCCGGCGTGATGATCTACCCGCCGCTCGACGAACCGCGGCGACCGGGGTCCTGCGGCAAGGCGCTGGGACCCTTCGAATTGCTGCTGGTCGATGAGAAGGGAGCAGAGGTGCCCCGTGGGCAAACCGGCGAGCTGGTAATCCGGCCGCTGGAACCCTCAGTCATCATGCACGGCTATTACGGCATGCCGGAGGTGAGCAAGCAGGCGCTGCGCGGCGGCCGGTTTCATACCGGCGACCTGTTGCGCCAGGACGCCGATGGTTTCTTCTATTTTGTCGGACGCAGCAAGGACGTGGTGCGGCGGCGCGGCGAGAACATCTCCGCGGCGGAAGTGGAGATGGTGATCGAATCGCACCCCGACGTGCTCGCGTGCGCAGTGATCGGCGTGCCCAGTGAACTCAGCGAAGAGGAAGTGCTGGCCTGCGTGGTGGCGCGCCCCGGAGCCGAGCTCCAGGCCCCTGAGCTGTGGGATTTCTGCGGCCGGAAGATGGCGCGCTTCATGGCGCCGCGCTACTTGCGTCTGCTGCCGGCGCTGCCCAAGACGCCCACCGACAAGGTGGAGAAATTCCGCCTGCGCGAGCAGGGCGTGACCGCCGACACCTGGGATCGTGAACAAGCGCAGCCGGCGCGCCGCGACGCGGCCGGCGAATGACTTGCTTGAGGAGAAACTGATGTCTTACGTGATACTCGCCAACGATGGTCCGGTCAGCGTGGTGACGCTCAGCCGGCCCGAACGGCTCAACGCGATCGGCACCCAGCTGCTGACCGAACTGCATCAGGCCCTGGTGCAGGCGCAGGCCGACCCGGCGACGCGGGTGATCGTGTTCACCGGCGCCGGGCGGGCCTTCTGCGCCGGCGACGATCTCAAGGAATTCGGTGAGCAGGCGGCGACACCGGAGCTGATCGCCCGAACCTGCGAGCAGATCCAGCAAGTCACCCGCGACCTGATGTTCGGGCCGAAGCTGGTGATCGGCGCCGTCCACGGCTACGCTGTCGGGGGCGGGTTCGAATGGGTGCTCAACTGCGACCTGGTGGTGGCCGCCGACGACCTGGTGTGCTTCTTCCCCGAGATGGCGCTCGGGCACTTCGTGACCGGCGGCGTCACCTGCCTGCTGCCGCAGGCCCTCGGTTACCAGCGCACGGTGGAGCTGATCGTGCTCGGCGAGCGCCAGGACGCGGCGTCCTTGCAGCGCCTGGGCCTGGTCAACCGGGTGGTCCCGCGGGCCGAGCTAATGGCGCAGGCGATGGAGCTGGCGCGGCAGGTGGCGGCGCGCTCGGCCAACGCCACCAGGTTGCTCAAGCGCGTGCTGACGCATGATCTGGGCGCGCAACTGCGCGCGGCGCTGGACGCCGAGCAGCGCTCAGCGATGGCGTGTTTCGCAGATCCCGATACGGCGGTGCGGATCAGCGGATTCAACGCCCAGGGGCGGTGAGCTTCGATCGTTCGGCGTGCGGTTGGCGCACCGGGCCGTCAATCATCGTTTGCCGTGCATCGGCATAGGGTATACGCTGCGCGCTCGGTTCCGCTTCTAATCCATTATTAAGGAGACACGGATGAAGACCCACAAGCTCGGCAGTCCGGTATTCAAGCTGGCCATCGGCGCATTGTTCGTCAGTCTGCTGGTGGCCACAGGGCCGGCGGCGGCCGGCAAGAAGGACGACACGATCCGTTTTGCCTATGACCAGGCACCCGAAAGCGTGGATCCATTCTTCAATAACGTGCGCATCGGGGTGATCATCGGCGCCCAGGTCTGGGACACGCTGGTCTACCGCGACCCCAAGACCAACGAGTACGTCGGCAATCTCGCCAAGAGCTGGAAACAGATCGACGATCGCACCATCGAGTTCGATTTGCGCGAGGGCGTGAAGTTTCACAATGGCGAGGATTTCGATGCGGATTCAGTCGTCTACACCCTGAACTTCGTCGCCAATCCGGCCAGCAAGGTCACGACCCAGCAAAACGTCAACTGGATCGAGAAGGCCGAGAAACTCGGCCCGTACAAGGTCCGGGTGATCACCAAGCAGGTGTTCCCGGCGGCGATCGAGTACCTGGCGGGTCCGGTGGTCATGCATCCGGCCAAGTATTACGCCGCGGTCGGCCCGGCAGGGATGAACGCCAAGCCGGTCGGCACCGGTCCGTTCAAGGTCACGGCCTACACCCCAGGGAAGTCGATCACCTTGGAACGTAACGCCAACTACTTCAAGGATTCGCCCAAGGGAGCGGCGAAGATCGGCAAGATCGAGATTCGTTTCATTCCCGATCGCCAGACCCAGATGGCCGAGGCGCTGGCGGGCGGAGCTGATCTGATCATGCACGTGCCCAAGGACCAGGCCGAGCAGGCCGCCAAGGTGCCGCACCTGCAGGTGGTGAGCGGCGAGACGATGCGCATTGCCTTCATGCAGTTGAACACGCTCGAAGGCGCGCCGACCCCTCAGATCAAGGACATCCGGGTGCGCAAGGCGATTATTCACGCGATCGACCGCGAATCGATCGTTAAGAACATCGTCGGGGCGGGGTCGCGGGTGCTCAACACCCAGTGCTTCCCGACGCAGTTCGGCTGCACCGACGAGGGCGCCCCGCGCTACGCCTACGATCCGGCGCTCTCCAAGAGGCTGCTGGCCGAGGCCGGATTTCCGAACGGCTTTGACACCGAGATCGTCGCCTACCGCGAGCGCAACCAGACCGAGGCCATCATCAGCAACCTGCAGGCCGTCGGCATCCGGGCGAAGCTGAATTTCTCCCAGTACGCGGCGATGCGCGACGCGGTGCGCAGCAACAGGGCGTCCATGTCGCACCAGACCTGGGGGTCGTTCTCGGTCAACGACGTTTCGGCTTCCACGCCGGTCTACTTCACCCTCGGACCCGATGACATCAATCGCGACCCCAAGGTGCGTGACCTGCTGTTCAAGGGCAACAACTCGGTCGACCCGCAGGCGCGCAAGCAGGCCTACCAGCAAGCCTTGAAGATCATCGCCGAGAACGTTTACTCGGTGCCGCTGTGGTCGCTGCCCGTGTTCTACGTCGCCAGCAAGGAACTGAACTTCTCGGCGTATCCGGACGAGATGGTGCGGTTCTGGGAAATGACCTGGAAGTAATGGTCGCTCGCTGATGCTCTTCTACATCCTGAAACGGCTGGGGCTGGCGGTTCTCGTCGCCCTGGCCGTTTCGATGATTGCCTTTCTGCTGCTGCGCCTCTCTGGTGATCCGGCGATTGCGATTGCCGGTGAAGGGGCGAGCGCGGCCGATATCGAGATGGTCCGGCAGACCTATGGCTTTGATCGCCCTCTGCCGGTGCAGTACGTCGAGTGGCTGGGCAAGACGGTGCGCGGCGACTTCGGCGAATCGATCTACTTCAAGACGCCGGCCGCCCCCCTGATCTTCTCGAAGTTGAAGACGACACTGGTGCTGGGCATGTTGTCGCTCACCTTTGCGCTGGCGATCTCGGTCCCGCTCGGCGTGCTGGCGGCGATCTATCGCAATAGCTGGATCGACCGCCTGTGCCTGGCCACCGCGGTCGTCGGGCAGGCCTTACCCAATTTCTTCTTCGCTCTGCTGCTGATCATGGTGTTTTCGATCATGTTGCGCTGGCTGCCGGTGTCGGGCAGCGAAACTTGGCAGCACTTCGTGATGCCGACCATCGCCCTGGGCTACTACGCCGCGCCCGCATTCATGCGGTTGATCCGTGCGGGAATGATCGAGGTGCTCGAGGCCGATTACATTCGCACCGCGCGGGCCAAGGGCTTGCCCACAAGCAGCGTGATCTTCAAGCACGCGCTGCGCAACGCGGTGGTGCCGGTGGTCGCGTTGACCGCGGTGCAGCTCGGCTTCCTGTTGGGTGGATCGGTGGTGGTCGAGACCATCTTCGCGCTCGATGGCCTCGGCTACCTCGCTTACCAGAGCATAACCTTCAAGGACTTTCCGGTGATGCAGAGCATCGTGCTGCTGCTCTCGGTGATCTACGTGGTGCTCACGCTCGCCTCGGACGTGGCCAACGCGTGGCTCGATCCGCGCATCCGGGTGGCCTGAGCGATGACGACGAGCTTGGCGGGGGTCGAGGGCTTGCCGGGGATGGCCGGCGCCGCGCAGCCTCGCATCCGGCTGTGGCGCCGGATCGTGCGCAACCGGGCAGTGATGGTCGGCGGAACCCTCTTGCTGGTGATCGTGGTTGTTGCGTTGTTCGCGCCGTGGCTCTCCCCGCACGATGCCTACGCGCAGGATCTGGTGAACCGTACGGTGCCGCCGGTGTGGTACGACGCGGGTTCCTGGCTGCACCCGCTAGGCACCGACCCGCTGGGCCGCGATTATCTTTCGCGGTTGTTCTACGGGGGACGCATCTCGCTGCTGATCGGTATTTCGGTGGCGCTGATTTCGGGGCTGATCGGTACCACGATGGGCATGCTGGCCGGCTATTTCGGTGGTCGGACCGACATGGTCGTGAGTTTCCTGGTGACCACCCGCCTCTCCATGCCGGTGATCCTCGT
>JAHYJF010000109.1 GCA_019428955.1 Burkholderiaceae bacterium | reverse complement strand
GGTCAGGCAAAACCCGCAACTGGCAACCTGTTGGCCCCGTCTGGCTCAACCCAGAAACCGAAATCTGCGCCCCTGAAATCAGAGACGCTGCATGAAAACAGCGGACAACTTGTTTGACAAACACCGCGGGCCACGGCGATGTAGGCAAACTGGTCGGGCCCGATCCGGGCCTGCACGAGATGGACGAGGCCCTGCTCGGCGGCGCGCAGGGCGGCATCGGCGGTGCGGCGCAAAGTTGACCGGCGTTCGGGCGAAAGAGGCGAGGCCGAGCCAAAGGTGTCGACCGCGAGAAAGCCGCAATGATAGACCAGCGTCTCACCGGGTTCTGCCTGCGCAATCCACGCCGAAAGCCCGATTTCGTCGAGCGCCGGACCGGCTGCGCCGAAGATCGACACGACGCCGGTTGCGCGGAGGACGGAATGACGAGCCATCATGCGGCGCCCCGCTCGGCGGTGCTGCGGCGCTGGCGGGCCTGCTCGTAGGCCAGCACATCCTCGAGCCGGTACACCACGCGTCCACCGATTTTCAGGAAGGCCGGGCCATCGCCGGTCCAGCGCCAGCGTTCAAGGGTGCGCGCCGAAATCGTCCAGCGCGCGGCAAGTTCAGTCTGGTTCAGGCAGGTTCTCGTCTGCATCGTCCGCTCCCGGTGTTCTGTTGGGAGGAAGATGCACGGCGCGACGTGGGGATGTCGTCAGGATCAGCGTGGGATGCGGAGGGGGATCATTCAACGGCATGTATTCAAGGGTTGAATGACGCGCGGGGGGATCGCCATCCTCCCCCCATCCCCCTGCGCATCCCACGATGGGGATCAGGCAGTGATGTGACGAGGGCTCGGAATCAGAGCCCGGTGATTCGGTAGGAACCGCGACCGTTCGACTCGATCAATAGCGGCCAGTCCTTCTTCGACTTGAAGACGTCGGCCATTTTCAGGCTGCGCGACCCCGCCTCCCCCAGCACAGCCTTGCCGCTCTGCCACGGCTCACCCCGCTGTGCCGCCGCGTGCAGGATGCGCACCACTTGTGCCTGGATCGGCCCAAGCTGGAACTCATGGCCGTTACAGCGGACGTGATGGTAGTCGGCGGATGCGTGGAATGCCTGGGCATGCTTCACTCCCGCCGCTCCACGGAAACCGGATTTTGCCTCGAAACTGTCGCGTTCCTCGCGGCTTAGCACGAGATCCGGCTTGCGGATCGTCAGGCTCTCGCGCGAACCATAGAAACAAGCATAGTCCGCCTTCCCGGTCCGGAACCGGATGAGACTGACTTCACCAAGGCGGAAGAGCTGGAAGACGTCCTGGACATGTAGATCGAGAAGTCCGTTGAACGAGGACCGCTCGCAGGGGATCGAGTAGCAGCGGCCATCGTCGGTCTCCTCAAAGTCGCCGAACTCGATGGGCAGGTTGAGGATGCGAACCGAGAGCCGCAACTCATCGTTCTCGGCCAGATAAACGAGATCGACCTCGGGCATCGCCCAGCGGGCGAGGACCTCCGGCAGGGTGAAATATGCCTTCTCGATCTCCATCTTGCCCTCTCGAATCTCGCACGGATGGTTTCCTTTTCGTTCTAGTATCTTGACGCGCCTTGATCAATCCTGTCTTATCCTATTTTATCCACAATCACCCTGGGGACAACATGATCGAGAACACTTCCCTGGCCGACCGTCTGCGGGCCCGCGCCGATCAACTTGGCCTGGCTCCAGCCCATGTCGCGGAAATGGCAGGGGTCAACCGCTCCTTCGTCTATGACATCCTGCGCGGGCGATCCGTGCGCCCGAGCATCGGCCGCCTTGCCGATGTCGCCCGCGTGCTGAAGGTTGATCGCGAATGGCTGATCCACGGCATTGGCGACGTCGAGGGCCCCTCCCCCTTCGTCGAAAACCCCGACGACGCGTTTGTGGCGATTGCTCATGCCACGCCGCGTCCCGCGATGGGCGGAGGCGCTGTAGTGATCGAGGACGGAGACACCCCGGGACGCGCCTACCATTTCCGCCAGTCGTGGATCCGCAGCAAGCTGAGGGCTAGCCCAAAGCAGCTGCGCATTATGCATGTGGCAGGTGACAGCATGTGCCCCACGCTACAGGACGGCGACGCGGTGCTGGTCGACATGATGCGCCAGATGCCGAGCCCCCCCGGCATCTTCGTGCTCGACGACGGCATGGGACTGGTAGCCAAGCGCATCGAGCACATCCCCAACAGCGACCCTCCGGCCGTTCGGGTGATCTCGGACAACACGCTCTACCCCGCCTACGAGCGCACGGCCGACGAGATCCGCATTATCGGCCGCATCCGCTGGTTCGCACGGGAGATATGAGGATGGGTGGTGCCGTTCCATCAGGCACCAGAAACGAAAAAGCGCCCGCGAGATCTCTCTCCGGGCGCACTTCTGCGATGATTGGAAGTGCGTCAAGAGCGAGCTCAATTGTGGATTCGGATCACACCGCGATCATCCACCGTCGGCGACAGCTGAGCAGCCAGCATCAGAGGTTGCGCCTTCGCAGTGCATGTTCAATGATGTAGTCGAACAAACTGTGCGAGCGCCCGAACGCTAGAAGAAGAACGGCCACGATCTGAAAGGTTAATATGCCCACTTTCGGCTGGATCCGCGAAGGCGACCAAGATGCCTTCTATGAAGGCACCGAAAGAACGCCTGATCCAAGTTTGGCAAAGGAACCAAGTTATTCCTGCCCCTTCTGTTCGTCTGTTTTTTCCCGCCAATCCGAATTCAACGAACATGTCTACGCCAAACATCGAGTAGAAAGGCCGTTCATCTTACTGCACGGCCAAGAACCGAGTGCGCATGCTGTCCTGCGATCGCCAATCTCACTGTCAGAGATTGCTGTAGCGAACGCGAGCCATGCCAAGGTCCGCCTAGACGGTGCTCTTCCGCAGAAGCTATCCACCGATACTCTCAAGGAGATGATCTCCAAGACCTCCCAGGCGGAGCTAAAGCTCGAATTGATCAATGCAACGGAGCAAAGAGCGGCACCCGTTGTAACTCACTATGGCATCTCGTTCCGAATTGCAGAAAAGGCTGAGCTCAAGCGCGTAGAGGAAGCTTTCTGGGAAATCCTCGTCTCTGAGGCGATAACCAGGAATTCAATTGGATCATTCCTCGCGGACAAGAGGACTCAGGGACCAGGTAGGGAGTATGCATCTGGCCTCGCCGACTACTGCCTTGGCATTCTCATCAAAGAGCGCCCCGATGACGAGAGCCTGACCACTCCATTCTCCCGCTATCGTGAACTGTATGGCCGCGCTCTCGATATCCTGCAGGATTTCCCGCGCCCACTCGCAAGACTGATTGCCTCCATTATTCGCTTTTCGTTGAACAACTTCGACAACGGCGGAGAACACACAGGATATTGGGAACTCGATCTCGCGATTGAGCTACTGTCGAACCCTAGCTCTGCAAGGCTGGCTCGCCCTCACGAGAGTGCCACACGGCGGCCAGTTTGCCCGATCGATCACGGGACAGGGCGGATGCTTGAACTTTCCAAGCATCTCACCGCACAGCTGCGGTGGAGTCCGATCCTAGATGACGAGTGCCGGACACTCGCGCAATCCGACCTACTCGACGTGACTGATCACCAGAAGGCGCTCGCCATATGGGCCGCTTCAGCATGGCGACTCGGCTCGTCCGATTCCGCCTTGGAACCACTAACGCAGATCGCCGAGATCTATCCCTTCAGCCGATGGGCGAGCAAATACCTGGAGCAAGTATCAACGTGACCGAAAAAGAAGAGAAGCCAGGAACCACGGCTGAGAGCACAAATGCCGAGCCGCGGCAGGAGGGTCCGGATAACGCCAGGGACGCCTTGGCTGACGAGGTCAAAATCCCTCCCACGCTTGTGGGATACTTTGGCGAGGATCGTGCGAGCCCCGCCGCATTCTTCAAGGTTCTTCGCAAGAATGAGGTGAAGCGCTTCCGCCCAGCGGACCAAGAGGCGGCCGCCAAACTCATGCTGTCCAAGGACCCAGAGGCGGAGCGCTTCTGGAGTTTGATGGCCCAAGCCTCACCGCCGGAGCCAGTCGATGCATGGATGTGGAGTGCAGCACAGGCGCAGCTTAGAGAGCAACTTGGCGAAGCGTTTGACCCGCAGGACCACGACGCGGGACGCATCTTCAAATCTGTTCTGCATGAACTCTCTGCAGGCTTAGGTTCAGAAAAGAAGGACGTTAAGAGGCGCGCTGAGAATACTCTACGGATCGCAATCTGTTGGCTTATCGAGAAACGGTCGCTTAAACCGTGGCAAGTCGCGGAACAACTTCCTCCAGTTCTCTTCAAAGATTTGAAGGCGGCTGCGCGGGCGGCTCAACGGGCCATTCAGAAGGGACGATCTGGTGAACTTCGCATTGCGGCGGCAATGGCGGCACTTGGCGACCAGATGGTCAAGGTCGCGGAAGAAGAACAGGCCCGCGAGAGGAACATCTCAAATGACCTACGCCATCGTATCGACGACGCGAACAGAAAGATCGAAAATCTACGCGCCGAGCTGGAAGATGCAAAGGCGACCATCTCTAAGCAGGAAATGGCCATCGCCAATTTGGAGAAGACCCTTGCAGCTGAACGCCATCATTGGGGTCATGCTCTGACGGAGACAAAAGCCGAGCAAAAGGTGCTTCTGGGTGAACGACTGGGGCCTCTTCTCGCGGATGCTATTGACGCTCTAGAGATAGACCCTCCAGCGCCGGGAACTGCGCTTCGACGCGTGAAGGCCGCGCTTTCAGTGATTGAAGAGGCTAAGGAATGAGTGAAACTATTTTTGGCATCGACTTCGGAACGACAAACAGCCTCGTGACCGTCACTGTAGGAGGACGAGCTCTCCCACTAGTGGATCAGGTGACACGCCGTCCGCACCCATCTGTCATTTGGTACCGCGGGTCGGACATCGTGGTTGGCCGTGCGGCCCGTGAAAACATGGACCTTTCCGAAAGTGGAGCCCCTCCAGGATTCGTGAGATCGCCGAAAATGGCACTCAGGCGTGACGGTCCTATCTTTGTGGATGGGCGACCGATAGAGCCTACGGATGCCGTCGCCGAAGTCCTCCGACACCTGAAAGCCGATGCAGCCATCGCGCGCGGCGGAGCGCCCGCGCATGATCTCGCGCGAGCTGTATTCACAATCCCCGTCGACTTCGGAGGTCCTGAGCGCCGAGCCCTACGGGAAGCAGCTCGGAAAGCCGGCATTGGCGTCGTGCAGTTTGTTCACGAGCCGGTAGCTGCCCTATATGCTCACCTTCGTGCCCAACCTGACCTTGGCCGTGAACTGGCGCGCCTCGAAGGGAGATCCATCCTAGTTTTCGATTGGGGTGGCGGCACGCTCGACTTGACCCTCTGTCGCATCACTGGTGGTGCGATCATGCAGGTCAGAAATCTTGGCGATAACGAAGTCGGCGGCGATAAGTTCGACGAACGGCTGCGAAATCACCTGCGCGAGAAGCATGCGACTGCGCATGGCGTGGAAGACATCACAGCTCTAGAGCAACCAGGCATGGCTGCGAAGCTGCTGCACCAGTGCGAAATTCTGAAGATTCATTTGTCTGATCCGAAGGTCGACACCGAAGACGTGATCGTGCGGAACTACCTGAAGGTGGATGGGCCGGGAAAAAACCTCCTTGCATCGGTAACCCGGACGGAACTCGAGAAACTCAGCTCTGGAATCGTTACGCGCGGGCTGGCTCGGATCGATGAAATCCTGGAGCAGGCGCAGCTGACGTACCAGGACATTGAACTCTGCTTGGCAACTGGCGGGATGGTCAACATGCCCGCCATTCGGGATGGCCTGACGGAACGGTTCGTGGGGAGGGTTCCGAGGCTCGAAAATGGTGATCGCATCATCGCCGAAGGCGCCGCTTGGATCGCGAATGATGGACTCAGGCTCAAACTTTCAAAGCCGATCGAAATACTCGTTGCGGACACTTCAGGCCGGGGAACATATCACTCTCTTGTTGATGCCGGCTGGACCCTTCCGATTGAGAACGAAACCCAGAACGTCGCCAATACCCGCCTGTTTTGCGTGGACCCTCGGGAGGGCGTCGCCGTGGTGGAGGTTGCAAAGCCGGTAAGGCTCGGAAAGACCTCACCAAACGATCCCCGCCGATCTCTGTGCGTCGTAAAGGTTGAAGTTGACTCAAGAGCACAGCCATTGCTTGAACGGATCGAATGCAATCTTCAGATCGACCATGATTATGTCGCGCGAGTAAGTCTGAAGTCCACTGGACGAGGTGCCGAGGCTTCCGAGGAATTCCACGATCTCGAATTCGGTCTATCGCTGGCTGCGGCGGCTTCCCCGGATCGGCAGGATGAAGAGCCTAGCTCCGAGGGGCAGCGGGGGCCAATCGGTCAAGCAAGGGCGCTGTCACATACGAATCTGTACCAAAGGACAAATGTCGCCAGGCTCGATGAGCGAACCCAAGCGCCAGAAGACCTTTGGAAACTTGTCCCCGGCGACATCGTCGGTCAGTGGCGCTCGGGACACTTCGATACGAGGAGCAACGCCGCCACCCCACGACAGCATGAAGAGCGATACTTCTACGTGCCCTGCCCCCGCTGCAGACGGAGGATTTCGCAGATTAAGGCGGAGGGGCCTGTTCCCGCATGCTTGGAAAGCCAGAACTATTGTGGTTTTGAACGGCCAAGGCAATCGAAGCACCCGATTCCCGGTACCAACCTTACCTTGTAGAACAACAGAGGAAGCGCTTTCGCG
The DNA here is from genome assembly GCA_019428955.1 of Burkholderiaceae bacterium. Classification (GTDB taxonomy): domain Bacteria; phylum Pseudomonadota; class Gammaproteobacteria; order Burkholderiales; family Burkholderiaceae_E; genus JAGXFR01. The sequence goes on along the minus strand of JAHYJF010000109.1, from coordinate 3,752 downwards.
TGTCGAAGTACAATCCCAACCACCACGTCGAACCAATCTACGACGCTGTAAGGCAGTGGCGCGAACGATCTCTGGCTGGGGAGCAATCGGTGCTGTCCGGGGGTAACAACCTTTGGACGATCGAGCTCTTGGATGAACTTGACCAGCGCTTCGTGAAAAACCTCGATGCCGGCGACGGTGATTTCCTCTCGAAACTGAAGGCGCAGCTTTCGGACGGCTCTCACGGTTGCCGCCAGCTGATGGCCGAGAGCCTGTGGCTTACTCTGCTCTTCCCGTCGAACATCGGCACTGCCAAGAAGCGCGAGAACGTGCTGGAGGTCTGGTCCTGGTCGGGCGAGGACCTGAACGCAGCCCACCCGCTCTTGGCAGACGGCGTTCTCGAAGGCATCGGGTCAGCCGGGACTGCCTACAACACCCACCGGTGGCGCGAGCTGGTTTTTCTCATCGGCGCCTTGCGGGATTTCAAGGCTCGCGATGGCTCCGAGCGCGAGCAGATCGCTTCGGATCCGTGGGCGTTCTCTGGCTGGCTGAGTGGGCTTCCCGAGGCGCGGCATAGACAGCTGATCCATATTCTTCCGCACCTGCTGTTCCCCGATACCTTCGAGCGGATCAGTTCCGAGGGCGACAAGCGGCTGATCATCGCCGGCTTCGGAGATGCGCCGGAGAAGGAAATCAAGAAGTGGAGCACTGTCGAGATCGACCGCGCGTTGCTCGAGCTGCGCCGCCGACTTGAAGCTGAGCATGGCGCGGACATCGATTTCTATCAGGAAGAGTTCGAGGCTCAGTGGAAGAACCAGACGAAGAACTGGCTCCTCAGTTGGAACCCATCCAGATGGAACTGGGACAAACTTGCGGCCGACCGCGCCACGACGATCAGCGGGGACAAGGCAGACAACCGTTGGCGCTGCAGTTCGAGCAAGCCGCGCGAGGGTGACCGCGTCTTTCTGATCCGGACCGGCAGTCCTCCAAAAGGCGTTGTGGCTGTTGGAAAGGTCACGCGCGCGCCCTACGAAGCCGAGCACTGGGAACAAGCCCGCGCCGACGCTGGCGAGACGACGCGTTTCGTTGACGTTGCATTCGACTCTGTTCGCGATGCAACGACGGACGAGATTGTCCCTCTGGAACAGCTGCAAAGCCGCGAACCCGGCCAAGAATGGAACCCTCAATCTTCCGGGATCGAGATCAAGGCAAAGGCGGCGCGGTCCTTGGAGCGCCTATGGAAGGCACTGCCACCTATCGTATCGGGCGCTGCTACGCCCGGGGACGACGCCGGAACTGGAGACGCATCTCCAAAGAAACTCGCGCCGCCCCTGAACCTCATTCTCTACGGCCCGCCCGGGACCGGGAAGACCCACCGCCTCAAGAACGATTACCTGCCGCGATACCAAGACGAGGCAGGTGATCGCTTCGAGTTCGTGACGTTTCATCAGAGCTACGCGTACGAGGACTTCGTAGAGGGCATTCGCCCGGTCACTGAGAACGGGGCCGTCACCTACGAGGTGCGGCCAGGGGTGTTGAAGCGGCTCTGCGATCGGGCCCGGCGCGCGCCGGACAAGCGGTTCGCCCTCTTCATCGACGAAATCAATCGCGGAAACGTTGCCAAGGTCTTCGGTGAGCTGATCACGCTGGTCGAAGTTGACAAGCGTATCCGCACCGATGCGTCGGGAAACCGCTTGGCGAGCTGCAAGGGCTTGGAAGTGACGCTCCCTTACTCCGGTGAGCGTTTTGGTGTGCCCGCGAACGTCGACGTGATCGGCACAATGAACACTGCGGACCGCTCGATCGCTTTACTCGACAGCGCCTTACGGCGCCGGTTCCGGTTCGAGGAACTCACGCCGAAGCCGGAACTGCTTGAATCGATCGATGACAGCGAGGGTAACGCGATCGACCTGCGTCAGCTCCTGCAGGCCATGAATGCCCGCCTGTCCCGCCTGCTGCATCGCGACCAGACCCTTGGCCACAGCTACTTCTACCACGTGAAGTCCTTCGACGAGCTGCGCCGTGTATTTGCGCGGGAGATACTGCCGTTCCTGCAAGAAGCGTTCTACGACGACTGGCGTCAGATCCGATACGTCCTCGCCGACCAGGCCGTAGAGGAGGAGCTGCAATTGGTCCGGGCGCGGACACAGAATGCCACTGTGCTTTTTCCCAAGGCGGACCCGACCGAAATCGGGGACGGTGAAGCGTTCGAGATCATTCGGGAAGACGACATCACCCCGGACGCAATCCGGAAGATCTACGAGCCACCGGAATGAGGTCCCTGACCTTCCGAGAGAGGGAGGGCGTCAGCATCGGCCCGGCCGGCGAGATTAGCGAGCTCGAGGCAGAAGGGATCGCGAAACTCGCCGGACATCTGCCACCCGGGGTCCTCACATGGGGCCATCGGTCATTGAAGTTCGGGCCGTTCTGCGGAGTCCTGCAAACCGAGCAGCTGGCAATCGAGATACTTCCAAAGATCGACCATGGCAGCGATAGCAGGGAAGAAATGCGGGGCCTTCTAGTGGCCATGCTTGCTCGTGCTGGAGAGCTCGGATCGAAGCGCGTAGGCGAGGCCGGCCTCGGGCAACAGCACAGCCACCTCCTGGACGTCTTCATCGAGGATTTCTGCAGCCAGGTGAAATCCGCGCTCCGAGGCGGGGCCATTGCCCGGTACTCGGAGAGGACGGAGAACCTCAATGCCATCCGCGGACGGCTCGAGCTGACCGAGCACCTGCGCACGAACGCCTTCGACCGTTCTCATCTACTCTGTCGCTTCGACGAGCGCAGCATCGACAACCCCTACAATCAAGCGCTCAAGGCGGTCCTTCGGATCCTTCTAGGGCTCGCACTGAGCCCGAGGACCCGGGCGATGGTCGCGGCGTTTCTCCATCGCTTCGACGAGGTGAGCGATCGTCGGGTTACGGTTCGCGGCGTCGGCGCACTGCGGTTTGATCGGACCATCCGGAACTGGGAGCCGGTGTTTGCGCGGGCCCACTGGCTGTTGTCAGGCTTGTACCCGGATGTTCGCTTCGGCGACGCAGCTGGTTCGGCGCTGCTGTTCAACATGGAGAAGCTCTTCGAGACGGTACTCGGACTGCGCATCCGGCACGCCTGTCAGACGCAGCATGGTGGTCGCCTTTCCGTCGGGCTCCAGAGCCCTGTGAAGAACCTCGCGGCGGCGGGCTTCCAGCTGCGCCCCGACATCGCCATTCAGAGCGGAGATGAGACGGTCGCCATCCTCGATGCTAAGTGGAAACGCCTCGATCTCGGCGAAGCAAACTGCGGCGTCTCGAGCGGCGACGCGTATCAGATGAATGCCTACGCCAGTCGCTACCGCTGCAAGCGACTCGCGCTCGTTTACCCGGCCTTCAGGGACTGCCCGCCAGGAAGAATCACCGAGTTCGTGCTCATGACCGAAGAGCGGCCGGTACTGGATGTCGTCGCGGTCGATGTTCGAGAGCTCGCCTTTGGCAGCGGGATCCCGGCTGGCATCGATGGGATTATCCGGTTCGACCGGTACTGGAAGCAAAGCTCGTCGCTGGTACCGATTTACGAAGCGATATGAAGGACTTCGGCCCCTCTTGCTTCCACAGTGCTTCCACCGGTGTTGGAAACGCAAGCGCCGCCCCGGAGGGCGGCGCGTAAGCCCCCTGTGTCAGGGATGTTGTCCGCTGCTCTACTTTTCCTCTATTTCTCAGGTGGGCGGGATAGGATGATGATTTGGGATACTCACCGGAACGCAAAACGGCCGTGCTGAAGCGGATGCTTCCGCC
>JAHYJF010000507.1 GCA_019428955.1 Burkholderiaceae bacterium | reverse complement strand
CCCGACGAAGGCAAAGGCGATCAGTGCGACGATCACCCAGCGATCCTGGAGGATAGGGAAGATCTGTTGGTCGGCCGGGTAGGTCGACTTGAATTGTCCGTTTTCGCGATAGATCATGTTCAGACCCGGTCGATGATGCGTTCGCCGAACAACCCTTGCGGACGAAACATCAGGAAGCCCAACGCCAGAACATAGGCGAACCAGTTCTCGATGCCGCCGCCGATGATCGGGCCCAGATAGACCTCGGAGAGCTTTTCGCCCATCCCGATGATCAGGCCGCCGAGGATCGCACCGGGGATCGAAGTGAAGCCGCCGAGGATCACCACCGGCAGCGCCTTCAAGGCCAGCACCGCCAGCGAGAACTGCACGCCGAGCTTGCTGCCCCAGACCGCGCCGGCCACCAGCGCGACGAAACCTGCCACCGCCCAGACGATCACCCAGATCCGGTTGAGCGGGATGCCGATCGACTGCGCCGCCTGATGATCATCGGCCACCGCCCGCAGCGCGCGCCCGGTTGCGGTCTTCTGGAAGAAGATCGCCAGGATGATAACCAGCAGTGTCGCCGCCACGGCCGCGACGATGTCGTCGCGGTTGACCAGCAGCCCCCCCTGGAACACACCGCCCAGAATGAAGAGCGGATCCTTGGAGATGCCCAGATCGATTTCGTAGATGCTCGACCCCCAGATCGTCTGCCCGAAGCCGTCGAGGAAGTAGCTCACGCCCAGCGTGGCCATCAGCAGCACGATCCCTTCCTGCGCGACGAGTGGTCGCAGCACGATGCGCTCGATCACGACGGCGACGGCAATCATCACGGCCACGGACAGCACAAACGCGATCACGTTGCCCAGCAGAAGGCTCTCGATTCCGAGCCACTGCGGAACCCACTCGGCGAGCCGCGCGAACGAAAGTGCCGCGAACAGCACCATCGCGCCCTGCGCGAAGTTGAACACGCCGCTGGCCTTGTAGATCAGCACGAAGCCGAGCGCGACCAGCGCGTAGAGCACCCCTGCCATCAGGCCGCCAATCATCACTTCCAGGAAAAATGCCATCGTCCGGCCCTCAGTGCGCGACGCCGAGATAGGCGGTGATCACGTCTTCGTTGTTGCGCACGTCGGCGGGCGCGCCGTCGGCGATCTTCTTGCCGTAATCGAGCACCACCACCCGATCGGAAATGTCCATCACCACGCTCATGTCGTGCTCGATCAGCACGATCGTCGCGCCAAACTCGTCATTGACGTCGAGGATAAAGCGGCACATGTCCTGCTTTTCTTCGACGTTCATCCCGGCCATCGGCTCGTCCAGGAGCAGCAGGCTGGGCTCCATCGCCAACGCCCGGCCCAGGTCGACCCGCTTCTGCAGACCGTAGGGCATGCGCCCGACCGGCGTCTTGCGATAGGCCTGGATCTCGAGAAAATCGATGATGTGTTCGACGTACTCGCGGTGCCGGATCTCCTCGCGTTCGGCGGGTCCGATGCGGATCATCTGCGCGGGGATGCCCGAGTTCATCTTCAGGTTGCGTCCCGCCATGATGTTGTCGAGCACGCTCATGCCCTTGAAC
>JAHYJF010000506.1 GCA_019428955.1 Burkholderiaceae bacterium | reverse complement strand
CGGCGAGCACCTTGAGCTCCAGGCGCAGGTTGCGTTCCTCGCCCGCGGTCCCCGGCGTGGCCTGGCGCGGCGCGCGATTGACGCTCGACTTGAAGTGAATGTTGCCCGCCCCGCCGTGGCCGCCCTTAGCGACCAGCTCGATCTGGCCGTGGGCGGTGAGGTCGGCGATCAGCTCGCCACTGTCGGCGTCATAGATCTCGGTGCCCACCGGCATGCGCAGCCGGATGTCGTCGGCGGCGGCGCCATACTGGTCGGAGCCGCGGCCGCGTTCGCCGTTGCGGGCCTGGTGGCGGCGCGCGTAGCGGTAGTCGATCAGGGTGTTGATGTTGCGGTCGGCGACCGCGTAGACGCTGCCGCCATCGCCGCCGTCGCCGCCGTCGGGGCCGCCCTTGGGAATGAATTTCTCGCGCCGGAACGAGATCACGCCGTCACCGCCGTTGCCGGCGACCACCGTGATGCGCGCTTCGTCGAAGAATTTCATGGGGCTGACATCCTGCGGCTTTGGTTCGGAGCGGGCGGTTGGCCGGTCCGGCGAATAAAAAGCCCCGCGGTGGCGGGGCTCTTGTCTTTCCAAAAGCCCCGGTTCAGGGGGCTTCTGATATTGCCGGCCGCCGTGCCGGGTTTACTGCTGGGTCTCGAGGGTCTCGATGATGCGCACCGTGCGACGGTTGCGCGGACCCTTCACCTCGAATTTCACCTGCCCGTCGGTCAACGCGTAAAGCGTGTGATCCTTGCCCAGGCCGACGTTCACGCCGGGGTGGAACTGGGTGCCGCGCTGGCGAACGATGATCGAGCCGGCCGAGACGGATTCACCGCCATAGGCCTTGACGCCCAGCATCTTCGGGTTCGAGTCGCGACCGTTGCGCGTAGAGCCGCCGCCTTTCTTGTGTGCCATGTTTCCTTACTCCTTCACGCGGCCGGGGCGGCGTCTGCCACCGGCGGCTGGGCTGTGACCGTGCCGGCTTCCGAGGTGATCTTGCTGACGAAGATCTCGGTGAAGTTCTGGCGATGGCCTTGTTGCTTGCGATAGTGCTTGCGCCGACGCATCTTGAAGATGCGGACCTTGTCGTGGCGTCCGTGTGAGAGCACCGTCGCCGAAACCGTCGCCCCTGTCACCAGCGGCGTGCCAACCATGAGCTGTTCGCCGCTGCCGACGGCCAGTACGTGGTCAAACGTGATCTCTGCTCCGATGTCCGCCGGTATCTGTTCTACCTTTAGTTTTTCGCCAGCGGCAATTTTGTACTGTTTGCCACCGGTTTTTATGACCGCGTACATGGGGGAACCTCTTTGCTATGTTTCAATCTCGCCCCAAGAGGGCGCACGAACGAAAACCCGGTGGGAAACGCCGAGCCGATAATAATAGCGTATTGGTGTGCTATCCGCAACGTTTGATCAACACGCTTGACCCCGCTTGACCCCGTTCCGGGGCCCCAAACCGGGACGACCCCCTATAATCACCCACTCCCATGAAACCCGCCGAACTCTTCCCGTTGCTCGCCGAGGACCTCAAGTCGGTCG
>JAHYJF010000505.1 GCA_019428955.1 Burkholderiaceae bacterium | reverse complement strand
ATTGCAAGGGAACGGTCAGACCATCCTCTGTCCGGCGCGGCCGGATGCGCAAGAACACTTCGCCTGACAGGAACACCTCGCGTGCGGCGCGACGCTGAAGCCCGTAGAAATCCGTCAACCCTTCGGCGTCGGCATCGTCGGTCCACGCGAGCCACAGTGCTTGCAGCTCTTCTTTCCTGGCCGCATCCGCGATGGAACTGGACGGTTTGATCCCATCCCCCACGACATTGCTGGCAAAGGACTCCACGGCGTTTGCGGCATAGCCGTTGTTGCGGACCAGCCAGCGCGCCCGGGCGGTGATCGTGTCGCCCGAGGCTGCGATCAACGTGTTCACATGGGCGCGGCTGGCCCGGAACCCGCGCAGGCGACGATGGGCCTGTGCGGCATCGAAGCCACCGATGATGCTGCCGATGCGCTGACGGAACGCTTCAAACGCCATGGATCACAGACCCTTCGTGGCCACGGTGCCCCAGCGCCGACGACGCGGCGCACCGGTGGTGGCGGTGGCGATCCGGGTTTCCAGATCGCTGATGGCATTCGCCAGTTCCGCATCCGATCCGTAGTTGATCGACTTGCCGTCATAACTGACCGAGCGGACACCCGCGTAGCGCGCCTCCTGCAGGGCGGCCAGAAGCGCGCGCATCCGTTCCATATCCATCTCAGTCCCTCATGAAGTTTGGTGTCCAGGCCCGGCGTTTGCGCCGTGGCGTGGTCGGTGTTCCGGCCTTCGGTGCTGGCGGGGCCTCTTGTGCGGGAGCAATTTGCACCGACGCTGGCGGTTTCGTTTCCACCCCGGCCTGCGTCTCGAGCCGCCGCCAGGTCGCCTCGTCCCAGCGATCCGCGCCCATGATCCAGGCGGCCGCCCGGGCATAGACGCGGGTGTCCAGCGCCTCGTTGCGTTCCCGCATCTTCTGCCATTCGGGGTGGGCATAGCCGCGCTTGTTGCGCACCGTGACCAGCTGTTCGGCCACCAGCTGCTTCAGCCATTCGGTGTCGATCCAGTCGGGCAAGTGCACCGTGCCGGGGGCATCGAGCACGCCCAGCACCCGGTCTTCGTCACTGGGCCGTTCCAGTCGCAGGAAGCGGTAGGTTTCGGTCTTGAATGTCGCGGTGGCCACCGACCAGAGCCGCGCGCCCCGGCGCAGACGTTTGCCGCCGATGGTGGCGTCGACGAAGGTCGGGCCCGACACCGGCGTGGCGCGGTTGAAGCCTTCGAGGCCCTTGATCGGGGCCACCTGGTCAAACCCTTGCTTGCGCGCCCATGCATAAACCGCCGGGGCCTCATAGCCGGTGTCGATGGCGAGTTTGCCGATCACCATCACCGCGCCATTGGCGCAGGCCCATGTGCGGCCGAGCAGTGCAGTCAGCTTGTCCCAGCAGGTCGGATCGTCGGGGCCACCCGCGATCACGATGTGATCGACCAGCCAGGACTCCAAACCCCGACCCCAGGCCCAGACGTCGACCTCAATGCGGTCCTTCTGCACATCGACGCCAGCGGTCAGGAACAGACCACCCACCGGAACCTGGACGCCCGCATAGCTTTCGCGCCGTTCCGCCAGCCGTTGCCATTCCG
>JAHYJF010000108.1 GCA_019428955.1 Burkholderiaceae bacterium | reverse complement strand
GAACTGCCGCCCTGATCGCAAACGGGCGAACCCGCCGATCCGACTCGCGCATGTTGATGTGATAGGCGTCGGGCAGCAGACACTCAAAGCCGCAGCCCTGGAGCAGCGGCTCGAGGTTGGCCCTACCCTGCGCGATCCACTGCTCGAGGCACTGGACCCGGCTGGCATAGTCCTTGGCTTCGAGGTCCTGCCAGCGAAAGACTGGCGCGCCGACCGGAACAGCCACCGCCCCGATCAGGAAGCGGGCATCGGCCAGCATGTCAGCCGTTTCCGGAAAGGACTTGGCGTCGCTGCGCACCTTGGCACCGACGATCGCCGCATTGCCGATGCGCTTGCACAGCTTGCGCAACTCACAAAAGTCGCGCGGGAACTGGTCGATGCTGTAGAGCGCCGGAACCATGGCGAAGCGGGCACCATCGGCCAGGATATGGGCCTGCAGGTGGGCCGAGATCGCAAGCGACTCGGCCGCCGGAATCGGTCCGGTCGGAATCTTGAAGCGGGTCCAGGCAACTACCGGAATCGTCACCAGCATGACCTGCCAGGCGCGGCCATCGACCTCCAGCACCATCGATTCGGCGGCCTCCTCGACCACCTCGACGAGCGCACCATAGGCCTCGGAGTCGGTCTTGGTCAAACGCTCGAGAGCATCGTAGATCGACTGGGGATGGCCGCCGTCGAGCAGCCGTTCGACCCGCGCTGACAGGATCTGTTCCCAGTAGCCATCCTCGACACTGCTTCCCGAGTTGGCCAGTCCGAGCGCTGCCGCCACCATTCGCTCAGCGTCGGGCGAGAGCTGCGGCTTGCGTTCGCCGCGCGCGCGCTGATGGCGAGATTCCTTCATGTCTTATCCGTTGGGTAATTAATTATTTTAGCGCCCCTACTCCGCGCCGTCTCGTTGTGCCCACACTGCCGGCGCCTGGCGCTCGGCTTCGATCGCGGCAAGAAGTCGCTGGTGCGCTGCCAGTTCCTCGGCACTGGCCGAGATCCGGCGCAAGTGCGGCGGCCACTCGTCGCCCGCGTTGCGCGCGCCGACTTCCCCGCCGTCCTCGCCGGCCAGCATATCGAGGCTCTCCTGTCCGCGAGTCATCGCGAGGAACACGTCGGCCAGCAACTCGGCATCGAGCAAGGCGCCGTGCAAGGTGCGATGGGCGTTGGAAATGCCGTAGCGCTCGCACAGGGCGTCGAGAGAATTGCGCTTGCCGGGATGCATCGAACGCGCCAGCGCCAGCGTGTCGAGTACTCCATCGCACGAATCGGCGAACCGGCACTTGCCGATGCGCTCGAGTTCGGCGTCGAGAAAACCGAGATCGAACGGCGCGTTGTGAATCAGCACCTCCGAACCGGCGACGAAATCGAGAATTCTCTGCGCAACGTCGGCAAAGCGCGGTTCGCTCTCCAGGCGTTCACGGCTCAGGCCGTGGATTTCCTGGGCCCGGGCCTCGACATCGCGCTCGGGATTGAGGTACTGGTGCAGGGTCCTTCCCGACAGCCTCCGGTTGACGATCTCGACGCAGCCGATCTCAACGATCCGGTGGCCGTCGTTGGCATACAGTCCGGTTGTCTCGGTATCGAGCACCACCTGGCGCACTGTGCTCATTGCCGTCCCCTCGCGATTCAAAATTTGGTGATGCAATCTAGCATAGGGAACTGCGCCCGGTTGGCGCTGCGCCAAACAGCTACCATTTGCCTGTCCAACCACGCTCTGCGACGACCACGATGAACAGCCAGCGCTTCCCCCCGACCTTGAGAGAACCGATCCGCAGCCTGGGCGCATCAAGGATCCGCGAGGTAGCCAACTCGGCGCTCGGACGCCCCGGAGTGTTGCCGTTCTGGTTTGGCGAGCCCGATGCAGTCACCCCGGCCTTCATCCGTGACGCGGCAGTGGCAGCGCTGCAAGCCGGCGACACTTTTTACCACCACAATCTCGGCATCCTGGCGCTGCGCGAGGAACTCGCGGCCTATCTGGCGAAGCGCCATCCGCCGGTCGACGTTGCCCGGCTGGCAATCACCAGTGCCGGGGTGAATGCCCTGATGATCGCGGCCCAGGCATTGATCGGGCCTGGCGACCGCGTGGTCGCGGTGGTGCCGCTGTGGCCCAACGTCACCGAAATACCGCGCATCCTCGGTGCCGCACTGGAGCGCGTCGCGCTCGAGTTCGATCCGACCACCGGCCTCTGGCAACTTGACCTGCAGCGACTGCTCGACGCGCTCACGCCCGGTACCCGGGCAGTGATCGTCAACTCACCGAACAACCCTACTGGCTGGGTCATGAGCCGCGCCGCCCAGGAGACGCTGCTCGCCCATTGCCGCAAACTCGGAATCTGGGTGATCTCCGACGAAGCCTACGAACGACTGGTCTTCGACGGCAGCACCCAGGCACCGTCGCTGCTGGATATCGCCGACCCGCAAGACCTGTTGATGGTCGCCAACACGTTTTCGAAAGCCTGGCAGATGACCGGCTGGCGGCTGGGCTGGCTGGTCGCGCCCGCCGCCACCGTGCCTGACCTGGGTAAGCTGATCGAATACAACACCTCGTGCGCCCCGGGCTTCATCCAGCAGGCGGCGCTGGTCGCGCTGCGCGACGGCGAGGAGTCGGTCCGCGCCTTCGTCGCTGAACTGGCACTGCGCCGCGATGCGCTGGTCACTGCCCTGAGCGCCATCGAAGGGGTCGAAGTCGGCCCCCCGCCGGGCGCCATGTACCTGTTCTTCCGGCTCCGCGGTGAACGCGACAGCCTGGGCCTGGCCAAGCGCCTGGTCGCCAAAGCCGGACTCGGCCTCGCTCCGGGTAGCGCCTTCGGGCCGGAGGGGGAAGGATTCCTGCGCTGGTGCTTTGCGCGACCCGCGGCGCAACTCGTCGACGGCGCAGGGCGGTTGCGCCGCTTCCTAGGAGCCTATCGGACTTGAGCGCGCATAAGTTGTGACTTGCGGGCCAGGCGAGTTTTTGAGAGAGCGATTTGCGCTTTGTGCGTGATCGCACGATTGCGCCAGGCCTGATGAGCCCAGTGACGCTGTCTTTGGCGCTCGTTGGGGCGATTTTCTGACCCCATTTCCCCATTTCATGCCGCCCTCAGCACGTGCAGCCGCTTGACGTTCCATGCCAGCGTCACCAAGGACCACTCGCCCTCGGCCTTGTCCAGCCCGCGCATGGACATCTGGCGCCAGCCCATCGCCTGCTTGATGATCCCGAACACCGGCTCCACAGTTTGCTTGCGCAGTCCATAGAGTACTCGCCCTGCTTTAGTCTTGAGCCGATGGGCCATCTGAACCACCGGATCGGCGCTCTCTGGTTCAGGAGCGTCCGGCGCAAAGCGCTCCAGTACTGCTAAATGATGTGAATCACGCCGCATGGCAAGCATGGAATCGACCTGATTGGCATGGCAGCGCACCACATTGGCCTGGCTGCAGTAGCCGGTGTCGGCCAACAGCGTTTTGACCTGCCCCAGCGCCTTGGGCAGGGCGCCCAGTTCATCCAGTATCGGAGCGATTTCGCGCTTGTCGTTGGGCGCCTGGCTCACATGGGTGGCGATCACCAGCATGGTGGCGGTGTCCACCGCGGCCTGTGCGTTGTAGCTTTGCTCGAAGCCCCCGCCCGATACGGGCATGATGCGCGAGTCCGCATCCGTCAGACTGACCTGGTCGCTGTCCTTGGGGCCCGCCTGGGGCGGCTCGGGGTCCTTGCCGCGCGGCTTCTTGCCGGCATCGCGTTGGGCTTGGCGGCGTTGCACCTTGGCTTGATGCTCCTGCTGTTCGACTTCGAAGCGCTCGCGCGCTCGCTGCTCGATCTGCGCCTTGGCCGCATCAATGGCCTTCAAGCGCTGCTCGCGCCGCGCGATCTCGGCGGGCACGTCCATGCCATCGGGCACTGCGGCGCGATCGGCCTTCTCGCCCAGATCCAGCAGAGCCTGCACTTCACCGCGCAGTTGGGCCTCGATCTTGTTGGCGTGAGCCCAAGACAGCGCCTTGTGCTTGCTGGCGTTGGCGTGCACCTTGGTGCCGTCCAGCGCGATCGTGCCCAGCTTCAGGCACTTCATCTCGCGTGCCAGCATGAGCACTTGCACGAACAAGGTCTTCACCTGCGCCAGGAAGCGCCGCCGGAATGTGGCGATGGTGTCGTGGTCAGGGTGGGTGTTGGCCGCCACATACCTGAAGGCCACCGAGTCGTAGGTAGCCCGCTCGATCTTGCGCGAGCTGAACACGCCGCCAGCGTAACCGTAGATCAGCAGACCCAGCAGCACCGCCGGGTGATGCGCATCCGAGCCCCGCCCCGCGTATTGGCGCACCAGCTCGCTCAGATCAAGCCGGTCGATGACCTCAACCACAAAGCGCGCCAGGTGATCGTCGGGTAGCCATTCATCAACCGATGGCGGCAGCAGGTACGCGGTCAACAGCAATGAAACGGCTCATCGGTGGGTTCTCCTCGCTCCTACTGCAGCAATTGCCACACCATGCTCGACTTCGCGAAAGGCAGAAAAGTCCGACAGGCTCCTAAAGCGCCACGAACGAAGGTAGTCAATCGTGATACCTAACTTTAGTGGGCATTCCTACTGGAACTGGAAATCCGATGGTTCCGTGTGCATGCGCCTCTTCGCTCAGAACGGAAAATGCGACGACACCGGCAAGTGGAAAATGAGCAGTGATCTTCTCTGCTTCGAACTGGAGTGGTTCGGCGAGCTCTTGGGTCTCACGTCCGCCTGTATCGGGATAGCTGACCAGGGACAGGGCCGGTACCTGGGGATCGACGAGAGGGGATGGACATTGTTCGATTTCACCGTGCTGTGAAGTAGCTTCCGGCGATCCCTGATCGCCAAACGCTCAAGGCGTTCAAGCGACCGGGGACGCGGCGCCTTGCTGCCTCGTTCCCCGGCAGGGTTCAGGCGAAGACGGTGACCACTTGCGTACCGAGCGCCGCCAGAGCGCCCGACGGCGCCCACAGCTGGGCCCAGTGATTGACGTAGCCGCCATCCACGACCAGTGACTGGCTATCGATACGCCACCAGCCCTGCGCATCCACGCGGCCGGGGGCCCGCAGGTCGAGGTTCCAGGTCACGCTGCTCGACGGCGTCGGCCCCGTCAGTTCACTGACTGCCGGGGTCGCGGGCGCATCTGCCAAGAGCACGGTCAGGACCTCCGGAATGATGGCGTCGCCATCGCGGTCGCGCAGCCGCAGGTGGATCGACGAGCGATCGCCGGGACTGCCGCTAAAGGGCGCGCTACCTTCAGACCAGCGCATCTCCAAGTGCTGCAGGAACGGCGGCATTCTCCCGGGCATGAAAGGCGCCGACGGCAGCAAATCCGCTTCGAGACGTGCCGCGGGCCGCTGAGGCCGGCGCGGCGTCAGCGCCGAAGGGCGATCAGCGCTATAGACCCCAAGCAGCACCGAACCCAGCCGCCCACCCTCCATCACCCGCGCCAGCACCTGGCACACGTTGCGGCCTTGACGCAGCACCTCAACCTCGACCTGAACGCGTCCAGCTGCCACCACCGAGACGAAGCTGCACTGCAACGCGCGCAGGCTCACATTGGGCGACCAGTTAGCGCCGGCGACATCGCGCATCGCCTGCGCCGCAATGGCGCATACGACACCGCCGTAGGCTGTTCGGCCCTGCTGCCAGTCTTCGGCCATATCGAAGGTGACGGTATTGCCCGCGCGGGTGCGGGCAGTGACGATGGCTGAGAACGGGGTGCACTGATTCATTGGCTGGAGTAGGACACAGGTCGAAAGCGTCGATTGTAGAGGCTGCGCCGATGAGGCTCGCTTGTTCCGCTGGAATCAGGGCCGATTCATAAGGCCCTTCAAGCAGCCGCGAAGACTTCCCCTCGGTACTCTCCGACCATCTTGACAGGCAATTCGCCGGCAGCTTGGGCGTGCAAGGCAGCTTGCTTGTCGCGCGCGCTGTTGGCGACACCTTCATCCGGGTAGATGGTTACCACCTGGAAGGTCGAATCGCTGGTCTGTATGAAGTGCACTTGAGAGGCCCCCAATGCCTTGACCCCTGGTGCGTACTTGTTGCGCGCCTCGCTCTTCAACTCCTCCGACATGGGAGCACTGCTGGTCCAACTAGAAATAACGCCGAAACTCATATCGATCTCCTTTTGCACTGTCGAACATGGAAGGCCTCTAGGCCTACTAAGAAACCCTTTTAACCTGCCATAAAAAAACGTGTCGCGCCGCGAGTGACCGCCGTGTCTGCCACGCCTCAAAATCGAGGCTCGCCGGATGAAGGGGTCAGGTACCGAACTGCGATTCCAACCCGGTCACCGCACCCTTGAGCATAGGGCCGAGTCCATCAGCAAGCGCGTCTGGCTTGATGTCCGTGATCCATCGGAATGTCGACTTGCCATTGCCAGCATCAAACTGAACCGCCCCGGGTTGTCCGGAGACTCCATTATTTAAGAGGATGGAGTTATGGACAGGAGATCGAGGTATTCCCCGGAGGTTCGTGATCGGGCCGTCGGGTTGGTTCTTGAGCAGCAACACCAGCACGCATCGCAGTGGTCGGCCATCGAGTCGGTGGCGAGCAAGATCGGGTGCACGGGTGAGACGCTGCGCAAGTGGGTGAGGCGAGCCGAACGAGACCTGGGCAAGCGCGAAGGGGCGAACGGCTCCGAGCGCCAGCGGCTCAAGGAGCTTGAGCGCGAGAACCGCGAGTTGCGTCGCGCCAACGAGATTCTGCGCAAGGCCTCAGCATATTTTGCCCAGGCGGAGCTCGACCGCCGACCGAAGTGATGGCGTCGTTCATCGACGAACACCGAGCCCAGTATGGGGTCGAGCCGATCTGCAAGCAGTTGCCGATCGCCCCATCGGTGTATTACGAGTTCAAGGCGCGCCAGGCCGACCCTGAGCGCTGTTCGGCGCGCAGTCGCCGTGACGCTGTGCTTGCCGGCCAGATCAGGCGTGTCCACGAGTCCAACTTCAGGGTCTACGGGGCACGCAAGGTCTGGCGGCAACTGCGCCGCGAGAAGGTCACTGTTGCCCGCTGTACCGTCGAGCGGCTGATGCGCTCTCTGGGCCTGCAAGGAGTGGTGCGTGGCAAACGCTGCCGCACGACGATCGCCGACGAGCGTGCCCAGCGGCCGGCCGATCTCGTCAACCGGGACTTCAAGGCACAGCGCCCGAACCAGCTGTGGGTGGCTGACTTCACCTATGTGGCGACCTGGTCGGGATTCGTCTACGTCGCCTTCGTCATTGATGTCTTCGCTCGCCGCATCATCGGCTGGCGGGTAGCACGCTCGATGCACACCGAACTCGTTCTTGACGCCCTGGAACAGGCCCTGTGGTCGCGTTGTCCTGGCAAGGGGGTGGTGCATCACAGCGACAGAGGTAGTCAGTACCTGTCGATCCGCTACACCGAGCGTCTGGCCGAAATGGGCGTCGAACCATCGGTTGGCAGCGTAAGCGATTCCTACGACAACGCTCTGGCCGAGACGATCATCGGACTCTTCAAGACGGAGGTCATCCATCACCGCGGCCCCTGGCGTCACCTCGAGGCCGTCGAATATGCGACCCTTGAATGGGTCGATTGGTTCAACCACCGCCGGCTGCTCGAACCGATTGGCAACGTTCCGCCAGCGGAGTTGGAAATGGCGTATCTTCGCCAACAAGGAGAAACGGCCATCGCGGCCTGACTCAACACAACCAGTCTCCGGGAATCCCGGGGCGGTTCACGCTGCCCGCCAAGTTTTCGAGCCAAGATGCACCGCATAGCCCACGATGCCGCCCGCCTGCTCTGGAACTGCCGACAGTCGGGCACTGTCATCGATGCCTTGCCCGATGAGATTCGTCCGCGCGACGCCATCGCCGGCCACGCAATCCAGGCCGCTTTGGCGGCCGTCGCCGAGCGCCCCGTCGTCGGCTGGAAGATCGCCGCCACCAGTGCCGCAGGGCAAGCGCACATCCACGTCGACGGGCCACTAACCGGGCGCATCCTTGATAGCTTCGTGCGCCCGATTGGCGCGACGTTATCGCTCACCGGCAAGCGCATGCGGGTGGTCGAGCCCGAGATCGCTTTCCGGATGGGCGCCACCCTGCCGCCGCGCTCCGCGCCTTATGCCGCCGAAGAAGTGTTGGCGGCCGTCGCCTCGCTTCACCCGGCCTTCGAGTTGCCCGACTCGCGCTTTGCGGACTTTGCCAGTGCCGGAATGGCCCAACTGATCGCCGATGATGCTTGCTGTGGCCGATTCGCCTTCGGCCCTGCTGCGCCGGCAACGTGGCGCACGACCGATCTTGCGGCACACCTGGTGCATGCGACCGTTTGCGGCGCAAATGGCTGCGTGCGTTACACACGCCAGGGAGAAGGTCGCGCGCTGCTTGGCAACCCGCTTATCGCGCTAACCTGGCTCGCGAACACGCTGTCAGTGCTCGGCTTGGGATTGCGGGCGGGAGACTGGGCCTCATGCGGAACCTGCATGGTGCCCCTGGAGATCATGCCGGGGGACCGAGTCGTGGCCGACTATGGCACATTGGGCCGGATCGAGATTGGCCTATGCGACTAACGCCCAGTCGGATTTGCTTGTCACGCCGCCAGCAGTTGCGGGTACGATTCCCGAGAACAGATGAGAGACTGGGTGTCATTGAACATGCGCTGGCCGATTGCTCCCCTGCTGTTGCAGGTTATTGTCGGGTTCCCGGGTTACCCGCAGTTGGCCCTGGCAGGTGACGCGGTGGCGGCCGACACCGCGGCCGCGGTGGACGACTCCAACGTCGAACCCGGCAATCCGGAAGATAATTTGGCGTTGGAATCAGCCCGCAGGTCGGTCCGCTCGGCCGCGGAGTGGTTGGCCAGTGGCGTCAACAGCTGGTTTGGCGACCGGCCGTTCAAGGAGGCCGGCGGCAAGGTCAGCGACGGTCGGTTCGGACTGAGTTTCTACAAATGACAGGATGAGTCGGTAGAGTTCACCGTGCGCTTCAGCGCCAATTTCCGGCTGCCGAATCCGGAAAAGAATACCTACATTTTCACCGGGCGCGACAACCGGCGAGAAGTCATCACCGACAAGCCGGAGTCCTTCTCGCGCCAGCAACTATGGCAGGCCCAAACCGAAGCTGATCGTTCGTTCTTTGCGGGAATCGGGCGCGCAGTAGGCGATTCTGTCGACTTTCGCATCGGCTTCCACGGTGCGCTCAAACCCTATGTCCAGGGGCGCTATCGCAAGTCATGGGAGCCAAGCACGATCGATGCGATCGATTTTCGCGAGACGGTGTTCGTCACTGCCGCCGATCGCATCGGATCGACCAGCGCGCTGTCATACCAGCACGTGTTTTCGCCGATTCTGGTGGGCCGCTGGCTCAGCGCCGCGACGATTACCCAGGCCGACAGCCACTTCGAGTGGAGCAGCAGCGTTGGCGCCTACAAGTCGCTGGGCTCACAGTCTTTGCCTGCTGTTGACCTTCAATCTTGCCGGCTGCCTCTCCATCAATCCGCGCGCCCCCCAGGAACTCGCTGCCGCAGATACTGACCAGGTCATTGAGCACCAATTTCGGGTGCCGATAGCAAGCCAAGACACACCACTAAGCTTGACTGTTAATCCGCAGGTCCCAGCTTCGAGCCCTGGTCGGAGAGCCAAGCAAAGCAATCGGGATAGGGGCCGATCATAGTTGATCGGACCCCTCCCACACCACCCGGCATGCGGGTCCGCACCGGGCGGTTCGAGAAGTTGAGGTCATGAGAGTCGAGGCACACCGAGTTGGTCGAAGTAGGCGATGGTCAGCACCCGTTGGATGTCGCCATTGCTGTTTCGCCACCAGCAGCGGGAATTACCCGCCCCACGCTTCGCCACATGCTCGGCTGCGCCCAGGTTGATCAGTTCCCGGTAGATCGTGCTACCTCGCTTCCAGTGCTTGAGATGGATTGCCCGAAGCCGGTTCCGCAACCATTCGTCCAGCGTGCGCCAGACTCGCGGTGTTTGCGCCAGCCCAAAGTAGGCTTTCCATCCCAACAGATAAGGTTTCAGTCGCTCGACGACCTCTGCCATGCTGCGTCCCCCCGAGCGCCGGGTCAGTTGCCTGATCCGTTGCTTGAACGTCGCCATCGGCTTGGTAGCCACCTTACGCTTGACGCCTTCCTTGGCAAACCAGAAGCTGTAGCCCAGAAACTTTCTTCCCGTCACGCTGGTCACCGCGCTCTTGGTCTCATTGACCTTGAGCTGTAGCTTGGCGTAACACCGCCGCAAGAGCGCCATCACCCGCTCGCCCGCCTTGCGGCGTGCCCTGATACCGTTCCAGCACCACACCATCGCTCATGATGCCGCTGTTCAGATACGCCCGTATCAGCCGAAGGATCCCGGCGTCGGCAATGCGTTTCCGTAGACGATCGATGAGGATGTCGTGATTGACGCGATCAAAGAATTTCTCCAGATCAACATCGACCACAATCTTCCGTCCGGACTGCACGTAGCCGTGCGCGGCCAAGACCGCGTCGTGCGCACGTCTGCCCGGCCGGAAGCCGTAGCTGTGTTCGCTGAAGGTGGGGTCAAGTAGCGGTTGCAGCACTTGCAGCAGGGCTTGCTGGATCAGCCGATCCGTGACCGTCGGGATGCCAAGCTCGCGCTCGCCGCCGTCCGGTTTCGGGATCGTTACCCGTCGTACCGGACTGGGCCGGTACGTCCCCCGCAGTAATTGGTCACGTATCCGCGGCCACGCCGTCCCCAG
>JAHYJF010000504.1 GCA_019428955.1 Burkholderiaceae bacterium | reverse complement strand
CCATCTGCGGCAGCTTGTCGGTGTAGGTCGACTTCAGCTTGGCCATGCCGCGGTAGTCGAGGATCGCGCGCGCGATGGGGTGGTCGAGCGCCAGCAGCGCCAGCGTCTCCTCGTCGGTGGAGGGCGCACCACCGGGGGTTTTCTTGACCACCGGCAGACCCTTTTGCGTGAACAGGATGTCGCCGATCTGCTTGGGCGAGCCGAGGTTGAACGGCTGCCCGGCCTCCTGGAAGGCGCGCTGTTCCAGGTCCAGCATCTTCCTGCCGAGCTCGCCGCTCTGCACCGCGAGCAAATTCCGGTCGAGCAGCACGCCGGTGCGCTCCATGCGAAACAGGATCTCGGCCACCGGCAGTTCGATCTGGCGGTAGACGAACTCGAGCTTGTCAGACGCGACAATCTGCGGCGCCAGCGCATCGCGCACGCGCAGGGTGACGTCGGCATCTTCCGCCGCATATTCGCTGGCGCGCTCGATGGCTACCTGCTCAAAACCGATGCGCGACGCGCCCTTGCCGGTGACGTCGTCGTAGCTGATCGTCGCCAGCCCCAGATGGCGCGACGCCAGGTTGCCGAGCTCGTGCGACTGGTGGGCCTCGAGCACATAGGACTGAAGCAGCGTATCGTCGACCACGCCCCCCAAGGTGATGCCGTAATTGGCGAAGATGTGGCGGTCGTACTTGAGGTGCTGGCCGACGATCCTGGGTGCCGGATTTTCCAGCAGCGGCTTCAGCTTCGCCAGCGTAGCGGCGCGGTCGAGCTGTGCAGGCGCGCCGGCATAGTGGTGCGCCAGCGGCAGATAGGCCGCTTCGTCATGGGCGATGGCGAACGAGATGCCGACCAGTTCGGCCTGCATGGGGTTGAGGCTGGTGGTTTCGGTGTCGAGCGCGAACGCCGGCGCCGCGTCCAGCCTGGCGATCCAGGCGTCGAGCGCGGCCTCGCTGAGCAGGGTTTCGTAGTGGGCGCGATGCTCGCCGCTGCAGTCCTGCTCCGGCAAGACCGTTGCATCCGATTCCGGTCCGCCTTGCGCGAACCTGGCGCGGGATGGCGTGGCGTTTTTTTGGGCTGCCGGGGCGCCGGCGGCGTCGAGCTCGCGTAGCCAGGTGCGGAATTCGTAGCGCTCGAACAGCGCACGCAGCGCATCGGTGTCGCGCGGCTTCAGCACGAGGTCGTCGAAATCGAACGGCAGTGCCACATCCATCTTGATGGTGAGCAGCGCGCGCGCCTGCGGCAGCCATTCGCGGGCGGCGCGCAGGTTGTCGCCGATCACGCCCTTGATCTCGTCGGCGTGCGCCATCAAGTTGTCGAGCGTGCCGTATTCGGTCAGCCATTTGACGGCAGTCTTGGGGCCGACCTTGGCGACGCCGGGAACGTTGTCGACGGTGTCGCCGATCAGCGTGAGGTAATCGATGATGCGTTCCGGCGGCACGCCGAACTTGGCGGCCACCCCGGCCTCGTCGAGCGTCTCCTCGCTCATGGTGTTGACCAGCGTCACCTGGTCGTTGACCAGTTGCGCCATGTCCTTGTCGCCGGTGGAGACGATGCTGTGGATGCCCTTTTTCGTCGCATGCTGCACCAGGGT
>JAHYJF010000107.1 GCA_019428955.1 Burkholderiaceae bacterium | reverse complement strand
TGCCCCCGCGCGTACGCTGGACCTCGGTGAGCGCCGACCCGGTATTTGCCGCCGACGGCCGCTTCCTGGGCTACGAGGGCACGGCACGCGATGTCACAATCAAGAAACAGGCCCAGCTGCGGCTGCAATACCTGACCAGGATGTACGCTGCACTCAGCGACGTCGAACGTGACGTCAGCGGCCTGGACGACGTCGATGAAGCGATCGCCGCGGTGTGTCGACTGACCTACGACGTTGGGGGCTTGGTGCGCGTCATCTTCTTTGCCCACGATGCACAAGCAGCTGCGCTGGTCGTGACCCACTACGCCGGTTCCAACCCGTCCGCGATCACACAGCTCGACCTGAGCAAGCGCGCAGACAAGCAGGACGCAGGGCTGCCAGTCGTGCTCGCCGCCAGCGAGCGACGCGCACAAGTTTCGCAGGACTACTGCGGCGACCAGCGGGTGGCGCGCTTTCATGAGCTGGCGCGACGCCGGGGAATCAACGCGTCGCTAGCCCTGCCGGTCTGCGTCCAGGGCCGGCTGGTCGGGGTGTTGGGGCTCTACGCGCGGGAGCTCGATTGGTTCGACGATGAGCTGGTGGTGCTCTCCGAGCGCATCGTTGCGTCACTGACGCAGGCCATCGATGCGATCGAGAGCCGCGCAGCCAAACGCGCGGCCGAATTGGCTCACGCCCGGGCCCAGCGCTTCTACGCGACGCTCGGCGAGGTAGGCGAAGCCGCGTTGCGCTCGCGCAGCGCCGAAGAACTGCTCACCACTACCTGTCGGATACTTCACGAGACCGGCGGCCTGGTGGGAGTCTCGTACTATCAATCTGACGCCTCCAATAAGGAGCTGGTACTCACCGCCGGGGCTGGCGCATCAACGCCGGCGAAGATGGACCTCGCCGCCGACGGCGCCGATCCAGCGGGGCAAAGGCCCAGTTTTCAGGCCTGGTTTTCGCGTGCCACGGTAGTCGCCAACGACTATCTCGGCCTTGATACAACCCGGCAGTTTCACGATTACTACCGCGCACGAGGGGTGGCGGCGAGCATGATCACCCCCGTTCCCGGGGAGGGGGCGCACTGTCACGGATTGCTGGCGCTGATGGCGGCAGCCCGCAACTGGTTCGACGCGGAGCTGGTCGCCCTCACCGAGCGCATCGCCGTGGTGCTCGGGCAGGCGCTCAGCCGCATGGCTCTCGAGCACAGCAAGGAAGCCGCCGAAACCGAGCTCGCGCGCAGCGAGGCGCGTTACCGCCAGTTCGCGGCGCTCGCCGGCGACTGGCACTGGGAGTCGGATAGCGAACATCGCTTCACGTATATGTCGGACAACCTCAGCGTCCACGAGGAGCAGCAGCTTGGCGAGCGCATCGGTCAAATCATATGCAGCCCGCCGTGCACACCCGAACCCGAGCAATTGGCGCGCTACCGGGCGCTGCTCGAGGCCCACGAGCCGATTCGCGACTTGCTGCTGCACGTCACGGGCTTGCCGTTACGGCCGTGGTGGCGCGTCAACGCGGCCCCCCGTTTCGACGCTCAGGGCACATTCCTGGGCTACTGCGGCACGACCCGCGAGGTCACCCCGGAGATCACCGCCGAACTCGCGCGACAGCAGGCAGAAGAACATTTCAGCCGTCTGGCGCGACTGTCGGTGGACTGGTATTGGGAAACCGATGCCGACGGCCGGATAACCCATGTTTCCGAGTCTTACACGCGCATGACCGGCATACCGTTGAGCGACGTGCAAGGGCTGGTCGCCTTCCAGCCCGGGGCGGCCGACGCGAGCGGAGATGAGCGCGCGCTGGGCGAACGAGAAATCGCGGCCCTGGTCGCGGCCCGGCAACCTTTCTACGACAAGATCTATCTGAGTTCGCAGAGGGTCGCTCCCGGCCAGGAAGAGTGGCGCATTACCTCGGGCGAACCGGTTTTCGATTCCGACGGAGTGTTCCTCGGCTACCGGGGAACGGCGCGCGCCATCAACGCCCCCGAGCCCTCGAAAGCGCAGGGGAAGCGATGAGCACCGGGCCACTGCATCCCTTGTCGCGAAGATTGGACGCCGAAGCAGAGCGGGCGTTTCGCCAGGACTACGAAGCCTCCGGCTTGCCCTACCTGCTGGCGATGGCACGTGTCGTCCAGGCCGCTGCGCTCGTCGCCACGCTGGGCATCGCCGCGATGGCGCGCGGGCCGATGGTTCTGGCGCTCAGTTCGCTCGCGGTGGCGCTCGCGCTCGAGCTGTGGCGGCGCGTCATCTCCAGCGCGCGACCGGTACGCCATCATCGTGCCGCCGTCACGCTCTTCGCCGCGACCTTCGTGCTGGCCGCCACGGTGCTGCTGCTGAACCCGCTCGGCCCCGCGGGCGGACCCATTCTGCTGACCAGCATGCTCACGCTGATCGCGTTTTTCTCTTTCGGTGCGACCGGACTCTCGCCGCTCTTCACGACTGGTACGGTGGGCGCCGGCGCATTGGCGCTGCTCGCCACGCACGCCTGGATGCAGCCCGGCGCAATGGTGGAAAATCCCGACCTGCTGCTGTCAGGCGTGGCAGCCATCATGTGTGCCGGCGGTTACTTCAAGCAGCACACCATCGAGCGGCGCGCGCGCAGCCTCTTTGCCGGTGCACAGGATCTCGCCGCGGCCCAGGGTCGAACCGAAGAGTTGCTCAGGCAAGCTGACGAGCTAAGGCTTCGCGCCCAGCACGAAAGCGCCGAGCGTGCCAGGTTCCTGTCGGCCGTTAGCCACGATGTGCGCCAACCGCTGACCGCGCTCGGATTGCGGATCACGCTCCTGCGTGAACGGCTGGAACACGTCGACGAGGCTACTCAGGAACAGTTTGAAGCGCTGGCACAAGCCATTGAATCACTCGCCGACACCCTGTCGGCGACGTTGAACCTGTCGCTGCTGCAATCCCGCAACGCCGATTGGCCGGTGGAGCCAGTGAACCTGGCCCTCTTGCTGCGCGAGGTGCATGCCGCCTTCGAGCCTACCGCCCGGCAAGCCGGCGTGCTGTTCTCGCTGCGCCTGCCGGCGGGCGAAGACGAGTGCTGGACGTTGACCCATCGTGAACAGCTCAAGAGAACCATCACCAATCTGGTGACCAACGCGATCAAGTACCAGCGACCCGCCGGAGCGCGAAATTCCGGGCGCCGACGTTTCGTGTTGCTCGCACTGGCGCGAGGAGGTGAGAACCTGAAGGTTCATGTCGTCGATAACGGCCTGGGTATCGAGCAGTCCTATCTCGAGCGGATCTTTGAACCGTACTTTCAGATCGAGAACCCCGAACGCAACGCGTCCCGGGGGGTCGGGCTGGGGCTGGCAAACGTCAGCGCCGCGCTGCGCTGGCTGCCAGGCCACGCCATCAGAGTCGCATCCATGCTCGGCATGGGCTCTCGATTCACGGTCAGTCTCCCGCGGGCAGAGGCTCCCTGGTTCGCCTATCACGATGCGGCGCTGCTCCCCAACGAGGTGAATCTCGCCGGTACGGTCATCGCAGTGCTGGAGGACAACAACCAGGCAAGGGCGGCGTTCACCGATCGCCTGCGGGCCTGGGGGGCCCACGTCCAGAGCGCGGCACGGCTCGGGGAAATGCAGGCGATCATCGACGCCGCCGAGCGCTTTCCGGACTTGATCATTACCGACTACCAGCTTCCTTACGAGACCGACGGCCTGGGCGCGATCGCGCAGCTGCGAGAGATCGTGGGATGGCGCCTGCCGGCGATCCTGATCTCGGGGCACGACCTGGTAGAGGACCCCGCCTACCGAGTGACCATGCCGGAACGCACGACCTTCCTGGCCAAGCCGGTCAGCAGCGAAGCGCTCGGCCAGGCGGTCACCGAAGCGCTCTCCAGTTACCCCGCCGAGGCCGACGAAAGCGGCGCGGTGGCCGGCCCAATCAGCTCTTGAGTTCAACCTCGACGAAGGCAAATTCCTGCCCGCTGGCGTTGATGACGTTGTGTTCCACGCCGGCATTCCTGAAATAGGTTCGATGCGCGACCAGCGCGCTTTGCGCGGACTTGCCATCCGCGGTCTCCAGCGTCAGCGTGCCGTCGGCTTCCGGGACCACGACGTAATCGAACTGGTGGCGGTGCCAGCCAGTTTCGGCGTTGGGCGGAAAACGCCACTCGGTCACCGTGACCCGCTCGTTGTCGACTTGCACCGTTGCCACTGCTTGAGCGCGATCTGTTTTCATTGCGTTCAACCGTCGTTCGAGCGTCAACCGCTGGGTGCGACTAGCCGATGCGATAGTAGCGGCGCAGCCAGAACTGGTCGCTGACCACGGCCACGATGAGCAACGCGCCGAGCACGATCATCTGCAGGTAAGAGCCGACCTGCGCCAGGTTCAAGCCGTTTTGCACCAGTCCGATGAACAGGCAGCCAAAGAGAACGTTAGGCAGTCGGCCCATGCCGCCACGCAGGCTGACGCCGCCAATCACGCAGGCGGCGATCGACTCCAGCGCCATCGTGCCACCGATGTTGGTCTCACCCGACTCAAGTCGTGCGGTCAGCAGCAACCCGGCGACACCTACCACCAGCGCACATGCTAGGTAGGTCAGGAACAGAACACGCCGGGTATCGATGCCCGAGAGAGCGGCGGCGCGTGCGTTGCCGCCGACGGCGTAGAGATTCTGCCCAAAGCGAGTGCGGTTGAGCAACACGTAGAACACCACGAGCATCGCCGCCGTGATCCACACCGGAATCGGCAGCCCGAGCCATTGACCAAAGCCAAACAGGTTGCTGAAGCTCCCCGGCAGACCGGAGACCGGGACCCCGCCGGTGAGGTACAAGGCCACGCCAAAGCCAATCGACTGGGTGGCAAGCGTCATGATGAACGGCGACACACCGAGCCAGGCCACGCCGATTCCATTGACGCAACCGAGCACTGCCACCGCAGCCAGACCGGCGCCACAGCCGCCCAGAATCGCCATGGAAACCCCGACGACGCCGTCACCGCCGGCAAAAAGCTGAGACATCACCTGCGCGCCAACCACGGACGTGATCGCGAGCCCGGTGCCAACCGAGAGGTCGAAGCCGCCCGATACTAGCGCCAACATCTGGCCCAGCGACACCAGCACCAGAAAGACCGACTGGCGCAGCAGGTTCATCAGGTTCTGTTCGCTGAGGAAATGTTCCGACAGGTTGGAGAAGATCACCAATGCCGCGACCATCAGGAAGGGCAGCACCCCGAGGCGCTCGAACAGACGATCGAGCAGTGCCAGTGGCGCGCGCCACGGCGCCGGTCGGTCTTGGGTCGAAGGCGATTCGGTTGAATTCATCAGGCGGCCTTCTCATGCGGTTCAAAGAAGTGCGCGAGCACATTGACTTCGGTTATCTCGGCGCCCTGCAGTTCGGCAACGACGCTGCCGCGCCGCATCACGTAGGCGCGGTGCGAAAGGTGCAGCACCTCGGGCAGATCCGAAGAAACCACCACCACCGCGGCGCCACCATCGCACAGCTCCTTGATCAACAGATAGATCGCGGTGCGCGTCCCAACGTCGACGCCCACCGTGGGTTCGTCGAAGACGTAGAGTCGGGTGGCTCCGATCAACCCGCGACCGAACAGCACCTTTTGCTGGTTGCCCCCAGAGAGCAGCGCGACTGGTCGCTCGAGGTTGGCCTCGGCAAGTTGAATGCGCGGCGCCAGTTCGCGCGCCACGGCCCTTTGCTTGCCGCGGTCGTAACTGCCCAACAGGCCGTTGAATTGCGCCAGATACAGCTTGCCGAGCGCCATGTTTTCGCCCGAGCTCAGCGCCGGCACGAGCCCTTCCTCCCGCCGGTCGGGCGGCAGGTAATAGAAGCCTTCTCGCACCATCGCGGCGGGAGTGGGATGAGGCACTTCCCGCCCACACCACAACAGCTGGCCAGCCGTGACGGTCTCGAGACCGTAGGCGGCGCGCAGCAGCTCCGATTTGCCGCAGCCCACCAGCCCGGCCACGCCAACCACTTCCCCGGCGCGGACGGTAAACGAGGCGCCGCGAACCCCACTGGCGGTGCTCAAGCCGCGAATCTCCAGCACCGGATCGCCAGGCTGGCTTTGGATCTCGGGGTACACCTCGCTGACCGGACGCCCGGTCATCATTTCAACCAGCTGGTCCACCGACGCCTCGCGTGCCGAAACCGTTGCGATCCGCCTGCCGTCGCGCAGGACCGTGACCCGGTCAGCCACGCGCTGCAACTCGGCAACGCGATGGGTGATGTAGACGATGCCGACCCCCTCTTCCTTGAGCTTGGCCACGAGCTCGAACAGCAGCTCTGTCTCCCGCTCGGTCAGCGAGGCCGTCGGCTCATCAAGAATCAGGATGCGCAGTTCGCCGCGCAGGGCCTTGGCAATCTCGACCATCTGGCGCTCGGAGCGGCCAAGCTCCCCAACCCGCAGGTCGGGGATGAGCTCGAAGCCGATCTTGCTGAGCACATCGAGCGCGCGTTGCCGTGCCGCTCGACGGTTGATGAAGCCAGCGCGGGAGGGCTCGTCGCCGAGCAGGATGTTCTGCGCCACGGTCATCGACGGCACCAGCGAGAACTCCTGGAAGACCGCGCTGATGCCCTGTTCGCGCGCCTCGCGCACCGAATCGAATTCGACGATCCCCGTGCCGAGTCGCATCGTTCCATGCGTTGGCCGCACGGCGCCACAAATCACCGAGATGAGGGTCGACTTGCCGGCGCCGTTCTCACCAAACAGGGCGTGCACTTCGCCGGCGTGCAGGTCGAAGTCGACCTCGTCGAGCGCCAGCACCCCGGGGTACTTCTTGCTTATGCCGCGCAATTCGAGCGCGACCCGGCCTTTGCCTGGAAATTCAGTATCCATGCGCCGGCCGTGTCGCGTCTCGTAGGGCCTATTTCACCGTGAAGACGGCCTTGAAGTTGACCGGAGCGAGCACGTCGTCGCGGCGCAGCTTCTTGATGTTGGATTGGTCAACCGCGAAGATCTTCGGTCCGACATGCTTGATGACCTCCTTGCCTTCGAGCAAACGAACCGCCTGGTCGATGGCGACGCGGCCCTGAATCACCATCGAGTCTGCCGGCGCAGCCAGGATACGGCCACTGGCGATGCCATCCCAGACGCCGGGGGTCAGGTAGAACGCCAGCAACTTGACCTTCTTGTCGATGTTGCGGGAACGGACGATCCCGACCCCGGCTTCGGCGGTTACCGCGGTGCCGGCGATGTAGTTGAGATCAGGATTCGCGTTCAGTACGTCCTCGATCAGCTTGGACTGCGCTTCCTTGCCGGTATCGCCATACTTGGGATCCAGCACCTCGACCGCCGAGCCCTTGACGGCCTCCATGAAGCCGTTGTTCGCGGCCTCGACCCAGCCCGCTCCAGCCGGCCCGGGGAACCAGCCCACTTTGACCTTGGGTGATCCGGCCGGGTGTTTCTTGGCCAGGTATTCGCCCGTGGTGCGGCCCATCACGAAGAACGACACCAGCGACTTGGCGGAGACGTCGGGCGAGTTGATGCCGTTGACCAGGTCGATCACCGGAATCTTCTTGCTCGCCGCTTCTTTCACGACGTTGTTCAGCCCATCGGCTGAAATCGCGCCGATCACGACCGCCTGCGCACCGCGGGCGATGCAGTCCTCGATCTGAGAAACCTGCTTGTTCAGGTTGGTGTAGCCGCCGGCCTCGACCAGCTGCATCTTCACGCCCAGGCGCTTGGCCTCCTGGACCACACCGTAATCCACGCCGAGCCAGTAGGCATCCTTCATGTGCGGGAACGAAACGCAGATGTCCCACTTCTTCGACGCCTTTGCCAGCGGCGTATACGACACCGGCTTCGACTGTCCGTCCGCGGCAAAGGCCGGGACGATCTCCTCGGCCTGGTACGGGAACCATTCTGCGGCGACGGCAGCACTGCTGGCGGCAAAGCAAACAGTCGCAGCAACGGTCAGACTGCTAAGAATCCTTGGTTTCATGACGATTTCCTCTTTCAACGGGGGTAAGGATGTCAAAGTGCTTTGCGCAGCCGCGCCAAACGATTGCCGTATTCCCGGCGCGCGGCCAGCGCCTGGTCGACGTCGACCCGGACGAACCGGGCCTTGTAGTTGGGTTGCAACTGGGCGATGCGGTCGAGGTCGGCGTTGATCACCGTCCCTAGCATCGCGTAGCCACCACCGGAGACCGCATCACAGTGCAAGACAATGGGTTCGAGTCCTCCCGGAATCTGAATCGATCCGATCGGATAGCAGGCATCGACGATGTTGGAGGGGTCGGAGCCCGCCCCGAACGGCCGCTCGCGGGGACGAAACCGCATCGGCCGACCGCCCTTGAAACGGTAGCCTATCCGGTCAGCTTCGGATGCGATGGTCCACTCGTCATCAAAGAACGCCGCCAACGATTCCGGGGTCAACCAGTGGTCGTACAGACCGACCACGACCCGCAGTTCAACTTCGCGCGGGGTCTCGGTGACGAACTCCGGCGGCAATTTGCGCCCGCTGATCGCGGCGCCCGCCGCACCGACGGGCAAGCGGTCTCCGGCCGCGAGTTTCCGTCCCTCATATCCGCCGAGCGCGCCTAGGCCGTAGGTGGAGCGACTGCCCAGCACAATCGGCACGTCGATCCCACCCGCCACTGCCAGGTAGGCGCGCGCGCCGGTCTTGAGATAGTCAAAGCTCAGCACGCCGCCGGCCGGAACGGTGAAGGACTCGTCCAGCGGCATCTCCTGCCCATTCACGCGCGGCGTCAGCCGGGCCCCGGTGACGGCAACGACGGTTGCGGCCTGAAACGCCAACTCCGGTCCCAGGAAGGTGATCTCAAGTCCGGCCGCGTCCTCCGCGTTGCCCACCAGCAGGTTGGCGCAACGCAGCGAGTAGCGGTCCATCGCGCCGGACGGCGGAATGCCCAGGTGGTAGTAGCCGGTGCGGCCCGTGTCTTGCACCGAAGTTGCCAAACCGGGCTTGCGTACGTCAATCGTCATGCAGCACCTCGATCAGGTGTTGGTTGCAGGCTTTCGAGTCGGCCTGGTACTCGGCCAGCGAGAACTCCACCGGCCGGATGCGAAGATTGAACTGGCCGCTCTCGACTTCGGCGAGATGCCGGTCGTAGTCCTCGCGTCCGATCGACTTGAACTTAACGATATCCCCGGGGCGGAAGAACACCATGTGTTCCTTCAGGTAGGGCATACCCTGTGCCGGGTCATAGATAGGCGCCGGCGTGATGCCGAACTGCTGGTAGCCGCCCGCGCCACGGACTGAATAAATGCACGCGAAGCAGCCACCATGACCGACAGTCTGCTTGGGCGTGTCGGTGCGCGGGCGCAGGTACTTGGGAACCTCGATCTGGTGCTCGCGCTCGACCATCTGGTACATGAACGGCAGTCCCGCCACAAAGCCGACCATGGTTACGAACCACGGCGAGGCGGCGTGCGCGCTGATGAAGTCCGCCACCGAGGCGTAGCCGTTGATCCTGGCGGCATACTCGAGGTCGGTCGCATTCGGATCCTGGTGACGGTCGCGAAATCGCATTAGCGTCTCGTGCGTCCAGGGATCGTTGTAGAACACCGGAATCTCGATGATGCGGGTGCTCAGTTCCGAATGCGCAGTGTCCAGACCAGCCTCGATTTCCTGGAGCATTTCCAGCATGCGCGTCGGCGCGATCTGCTCGGGGTCGAACCGCACCTGATAGGACGCGTTGGCCGGACAGATCTCGAGCACGCCGGGGATCGCGCGCTCGCGCAGTGCCGAGGTCACGGAGATGCCCTTGAAGAATGCTTCGAGCGACATCTGTTCATCGATCTCGACGAACACAAAGTCATCGCCGCCGAAGCTGTAGCGGGCAGGGGACAGGGTCATAGGATGGCTCCTTTCATGCTGCGGATTTCGCCAGCGCGGTACGCGTAGCGAGCCAGTCTTCGAGATAAGCGGTGTGAAATTCTCCCGCTTGTACTTGCTGGTCGGCCAACAAAGCCTGATGTAGCGGTTGCGTCGTCTCGATTCCTTCGATGCGCAGTTCCCGCAAGGCGCAGCGCATGCGCGCAATCGCCCGCGGCCGCGACTCGTCCCAGGCGATCAGCTTCGCGAGCATCGAATCGTAGAACGGCGGCACCTGGAAGCCGGCAAACATCTGGGACTCGACCCGAATCCCGAAGCCGGCCGGCCAGTGCAGGGCACTGACCGTGCCCAGGCTAGGCGCAAAGTTGCGCTGCGTATCTTCGGCGTTGATGCGGCATTCGATGGCCGCGCCGCGCACGGCGATTTCGCTTTGCTGCAGACGCAGCGGCGCGCCGGCGGAGATCATCAGCATTTCGCGCACGATATCGATGCCAGTGACCATCTCGGTGATCGGGTGCTCGACCTGGATGCGGGTGTTCATTTCGATGAAATAGAACTCGCGCCGCTGCTCATCGTAGAGATATTCGATGGTCCCGGCGCCGCGGTAGCCGACCAGTTCCGCGAGTCGCACGGCCGAGGCACACAGCGCCTCGCGCTGGTCCGCGTCGAGCGCGGGTGAAGGGGCTTCCTCGAGCAGTTTCTGGCGGCGACGCTGCAATGAACATTCGCGCTCATAAAGGTGCACGGCGCGCTTACCATCGCCGAGGATCTGGACCTCGATATGACGCGCCCGCGGCACGAAGCGCTCCAGGTAGACCGAGCCATCGCCGAACGCCGCCTGGGCCTCGGCGCGGGCCTGGGCCATTTGCTCGATCAACGCGCTGCCATCCTGCACCACCCGGATGCCGCGCCCGCCGCCACCGGCGGCGGCCTTGATCATGATGG
>JAHYJF010000106.1 GCA_019428955.1 Burkholderiaceae bacterium | reverse complement strand
CGGCGCCATGGCCTCGGCCAATGCCGACACGCTCGAGTACCTCAAGACGCGGCAACAGTTCGGAGTGCCGATCGGGTCGTTCCAGGCACTGCAGCACCGGATGGTGGAGATGACCATTCATGCCGAGCAGGCGCGCTCGATCACCAGCCTGGCTTGCGCCCGCTTCGACGAGGCCAGCAGCGGGACGATTTCCGCGACCGAGCGCATGCACTTCGTTTCAGCGGCCAAGGTCAAGATAGCCCAGGCTTGCCGGGCGGTAGGGCAGGAGTCGATCCAGTTGCACGGCGGCATGGGCATGAGTGACGAGCTCAAGGTCAGTCATACTTTCAAACGATTGACGATGATCGCTCAGGTCTGCGGCGATCTCGACCATCATCTCGAGCGGTTCGCGGCAACTGCCGACTAACCGGTCAGGTTCGCGCACGAAGAATCAACCAAGAGGGGGCAATTTGATGCAAATTTCTCCTTGGCTGCGGCGCATCGCCGTGGTGGGCCTGCTCGGCCTGGCGCTCGGCGCCTGCTCCGGGGGCGCTCGCCAGGACGCTGGTCTTCAACTCGCGAGCAGCTTGCCGTAGGCGCCGAGGTCGACGTTGCCGCCGCTCAGTATCACACCGATTCGTTGACCTGCCAGTTCCTGGCCGGCCGCGAAGACCGCGGCCGCGCCGAGGCAGCCCGTTGGCTCGACGACGATCTTCATGCGCTGGGCAAAGAACTTCATCGCGTCGACCAGCTGAGCGTCGCTGACCGTAACGATGTCGCGCACGCGCTCGCGCATGATCGGGAAGGTGTATTGGCCCAAGTGCGTGGTCTGTGCCCCGTCGGCAATGGTATGGGGCACGGCGATGGTGACGATCGAGCCGCCGCGCAGCGACTGCTGGGCGTCGTTACCGGCTTCCGGCTCGACCCCGTAGACGGCGCAGCCCGAACTTAGCTCTGCGGCCGCCAGGGCGCAGCCGGAAACCAGTCCGCCACCGCCGACGCACACGTAAAGCGCGTCGAGCTCACCCACCTCGTCGAATAATTCCAGCGCCGCCGTTCCCTGACCGGCAATGACGTCGGGATGGTCGTAGGGCGGAATCAGCGTCATGCCCCGCTCGGTGGCGATGCGTGCCGAGATTTCCTCGCGGTTCTCGCGGAAGCGATCGTAGGTGATCACCTCTCCGCCGTAGCCGCGCGTGGCAGCCAGCTTGGCGGCAGGCGCGTCCTCGGGCATCACGATCACCGCGTGCACGCCTAGCAGTTGGGCCGAAAGCGCGATTGCCTGGGCGTGATTGCCCGAAGAGAACGCCAGCACGCCGGCGTGTCTGCGCTGGTCGTCAAGGGCCGCGATCGCGTTGTAGGCGCCGCGAAACTTGAAGGCTCCCATGCGCTGGAAGTTTTCGCACTTGAAGAAGATCTCAGCGCCACAGGCCGAGTCCGCGGTTCGTGAGCGCATGACTGGCGTACGGTGAGCGGCGCCGCTGATCCTCCCGGCAGCCAGCAGCACGTCGGCATAGGTGGGCAAGCGCATCGCTGATTCTCCCTGATCGGGCATCTATTGGTGGCTGATCGCGATCTTGCCGAAGTGGGTGCCGGAGCGCAGATGAGCGAGCGTGCCCGGCAGGTCGTCGAAGGGGTGGACGCTGTCGATGACCGGAACGATTCGGTGCTGCTCGAGCGCCCGCATCATCGCCTCGAAGCCATCGCGATGCCCCACTGTAACGCCCTGGAGCCGCACCTGGCGCGTCACAACGTGGCCCAAGGCCGCATTCATAGCGGCTCCCGAGAGCACACCGATCAGCGAGATCGTTCCCCCGGGGCGTATACAGCGCAGCGATTGTCCCAGGGTCTTCTCGCCGCCGAGCTCGATTATCTGGTCGTAGCCGCGCCCCTCGGTGATCTCGCGTGAGGCCTTGGCCCACTCCGGGGTGCTGCGGTAGTTGATCGTGGCATCGGCGCCCAGGGCTCGCAAGCGCTCGATCTTCTCATCGCTCGATGAAATCACCGTGACGTGGGCCCCGAAGGCACGCGCGAATTGCAAGGCGAACAGCGCCACGCCGCCCGAGCCCTGAACCAGCACCCGGTCGCCGGGCCGAGTGGCGCTGCACACTGCCAGCGCGCTCCACGCTGTCAGCGCGGCGCAGGGCAGAGCTGCTGCCTGAACATCGTTGAGATAGGCCGGAACCTTGGTGAGCGCTTCCTGCGACAGGCACATCCATTGCGCCATGGTGCCGTCGAGCGGACCGCCGAGGGAGGCGGTCAAACGTTCCAGGGTTGGGTCGCCTGCTACCCAGTTGGGGAAGAATCCGGGGCAGACGCGACCGCCAACCGCGACCCTGGAGACGCCTTCACCAACTGCCTCCACCACTCCAACTCCATCTGATACCGGAATCAGCGGCAGGGTGCCGGTGAAATTTCCGTAGCCGCGCTCCAGCACGACCAGGTCGCGATAGTTAAGCGTTGACGCCAGCATACGCAGCAGCACCTGCCCGGGACCCGGAGATGGCTTGGACCTGGTGGCGGGACGAAGATTGCCGATGCCCCAGTCACCCTCAAGTTGAAAGACCCGCATCGCTGAGCATCCTCCTGTCGTAGACGAACTCATTATAAGGGCACGTCAGCGCGCAAGCGTTATCATTCCATTACTCCAACGATTAGCCGGAAATTAATCAGAACAACAATGGATCTCAACTTCCTGAACAGCACTCTCGAGTCGTGGTATGCCTATCCCGGGATCGGGCACGCCTTGCGCCTGGCTGTGCACTTCGGCTTTGCCCTGGCCGCGGGCGGTGCGATCGGCATCGAGCGCAGCAACCACGGGCGGGCAGCTGGTTTTCGCACCTACGCGCTGGTCGCCCTCGGGGCCGCGGTAGCGATCACGATGGGCGGCTACCCCAACGCCCTGCTGAGCGGCGACGTGCTCATTGGGCGCGCGGACTCCGGCTGGACCCGGGTCATGCAGGGGGTGCTGACCGGGGTCGGTTTCCTTGGCGCCGGGGTCATCTTCCGCGAGGGCTTTTCGATCAGGGGCCTCACCACGGCAGCATCGATCTGGGTTACAGCCGCCATCGGCATGATGATGGGCGCCGAAATGTACCTGGAGGGAAGCGCCGCAACCGTGCTGACTCTCGGCGTGCTGTCGCTGTTTCGGCATATCGAGGCGATCCTGCCGCGGGCGCGTTATGTGCACCTCAATATCGAAATGAAACCGGACTCGGAATTCGACCCCAAAAACATCAGGAAGATGCTGCGCAATGTCGGCTTTCGACTCGAAGGGATGTCGTTCGCCAGCAGCAACGCTGGCGAACACTTTGAATATCAGCTGGTCGTATCGTCGAAGTTCGCCCGACGGCACGAGGAACTGGCTCGTGAACTACTGGGCCGCCCCGACGTGCAGTCGTTTCAGCTCTTGCCGGCCCGGGACTGAACGTCCGCCGCCGGCTTCATCGCGAAGTCGACGACCCGATAGAAACCGCCGAACACCGGGAGCTGGAAGACGTCGGTCACGGCCATGCCGGCCCGACTGGCAGTATCGCGAATCTTCTCGACCAGGTTTTCCTTGCGGAAACGCCCCAGGAACGGTTCCATCGCTTCGAGCGTGTTGCGCAGGAACTTGATCCGATGCATCACGTGGGTCGTTCCGAGCTCGCCATATTCCGCGATCAGCAGCTTGCCATTGGGGCGCAGCACCCGCATCGCCTCGTCGAGAGCGCGGGCGCGGGCGTCGTGGGGCAGCTCGTGGAGCAGGAAGAAGATCACCACCTTGTCGAAGCTGTTGTCTGCATAGGCGAGCGTCTCGGCGTTCATCCGTGCCGGGTTCACGCCGGCGGCGGCTGCCCCCTTGGCGACCCGCAGCTTGCGCAGGGTGGACTGGATCTGCACGTCGGCCACGTCCAGCAGGTGCAGCTCGCACTTGGGCATCTTCTCGGCCATCGACGGAGTGAACGCCCCGTAGACGCAGGTGATCTGCAGCACCCGGCCGTCGAACTCGGGGTCGAGGCGGGTGAGCGCTGCCCGCATCAGCTTGAAGTAATTGCCGAACAGGATGGTGTTGATGATGAAGGCGTGGTCGAAGAACCAGACGCTGACGTTCCAGAGATAGGCCCACCAATAGCGGCGCGCCAGGTATTCCGGAATGCCCTGCTTGTGGAACTTCCGCCAGGTGGCGTTGTCTGCCGACCCTTCGGCTGGACTGGCAGCCGTACTGGCAGCCGTATGGGGCTTGGCGGCCGGCGCGAGCAAGGGTTCGAGTTCGATCACCTGGGCGCTGGGTTGCGCCGCTTCACGCAGCTGGAGCGTTTCGACACCAGTCGCTGATACGTCAGCGCTCGAACCCACGCTGGGAT
Source organism: Burkholderiaceae bacterium (assembly GCA_019428955.1). Taxonomy (GTDB): domain Bacteria; phylum Pseudomonadota; class Gammaproteobacteria; order Burkholderiales; family Burkholderiaceae_E; genus JAGXFR01. Next base: position 6,372 of record JAHYJF010000106.1, on the reverse strand, counting down.
CTTCCGGGTGCACCTTCTGAGTACTCGTTTGCATCTTCAGACAGCCTCGTTGGACAGATAAAACGGCATTATTCAACGCATCCCTCAATCGGGAGTGGTCCGTTGCCAGACTGAACCCGAGCTGAGCCTTTCAACGCGGCACTATACCCTATTGAGCCAACTCCCAGCTTCCCGGTGGGGATATCAATAGGTCGGATTTGCTGCACCTTCGATCCGTTATCATTTACAATTCATCGCTAGCGTTATGGGATTGTTGGTAGTCGACTACGCTCGACGCGCCCGAGAGCAAATGCCAGGGCACGACATGGTGCGATCTTCAGAGGAGGGACTGTGGAAGTCTTTCAGGCAGATGTAGCAATTGTCGGGGCCGGTGGAGCGGGGCTTCGCGCCGCGATCGCCGTGGCCGAGGCGGATCCAGCGCTTAAGATCGCGCTGATTTCCAAGGTCTACCCGATGCGCAGCCACACGGTGGCCGCGGAAGGGGGAGCAGCCGGGGTGACGCAAGCCCACGACAGCTTCGAACACCATTTTCACGACACGGTGGCGGGAGGCGACTGGCTGTGCGAGCAGGACGTCGTCGACTACTTCATCGAGCACTGCCGGCCCGAGTTGATCCAACTCGAGCACTGGGGATGCCCGTGGAGTCGCAAGGAGGACGGGCACGTCAACGTGCGCGCCTTTGGCGGGATGAAGATCGAACGCACCTGGTTCGCCGCTGACCGCAGCGGCTTCCATATTCTCCATACGCTCTTCCAGACCTCGATCAAGTTCCCCTCGATCAAGCGTTTCGACGAGCATTACGTTTCCGACCTGGTGGTCGACGACGGCCGTTGCCAGGGCGTGGTGGCGATCGAGATCGGCACCGGCAAGTTCACCATGATCCAGGCCAAGGCTGTGATCATTGCTACCGGCGGTGCCGGACGGATCTTCCGTGAGAGCACCAACGGCGGGGTCGTCACCGGTGACGGCATGGCGCTGGCCTATCGGCACGGCGTCGCCTTGCGCGACATGGAGTTCGTTCAGTACCACCCGACCTGCATGCCGGGCACCGGCCTGCTGTTCACCGAGGCCTGTCGCGGCGAGGGCGGATTGCTCAAGAACAAGGATGGCTACCGCTACCTCCAGGATTACGGGCTCGGCCCGGCGGAGCCCTCGCCGCGCAACAAGGCGATGGAGCTGGGACCGCGTGACCGGCTGAGCCAGGCGTTCTGGCACGAGGAACGCAAGGGCCGCACGCTGCATGGCCCGCACGGCTCATACGTGCATCTCGACTTGCGTCACCTTGGCCGGCAGAAATTGCACGAACGCCTGCCGCTGATCTGCGAGCTGGCCGAAGACTTCATGGGAATCGACCCGGCAGAAGAGGCTATTCCGGTGCGCCCGGCGGCCCATTACACCATGGGCGGAATCGAGGTCAACGGACGTACCGCAGCTTCGCTCCCCGGCCTCTATGCCGCCGGCGAGTGCTCCAGCGTGGGCATTCACGGCGCCAACCGGCTGGGGTCGAACTCGCTCGTCGAGATCATCGTGTTCGGCAAGGTGGCCGGCGTCGAGGCGGCGCAGTTCGCGAAGTCTCAGTCGATCGGCAACACCGACCGGCTGCGTCAGCTGGCCGAGCAGTCTGTGGCCCAGGCCCAGAAGCTGCTCACCAGCGGGAAAGGGACCGAGCAAGCATCGGTTATCCGGCGCGAAATGGCCCAGAGCATGGAGAACGGCTGCGGCATCTTCCGGTTGGGAACCGAGATGCAGGAAACGGCCGACAAGCTCGCCGAGCTGCGCGAACGTTTCCGTAACGTCAAGCTGACGGACACTTCGCACGTCTGGAACACCGAGTGGTTCATGGCACTGGAACTTGGGTGCCAGCTCGAAGTCGCCCAGGCGACGACACTTTCGGCCCTCAACCGCAAGGAATCGCGCGGCGCCCATCAGCGCATCGATGGGTATGAAGAGCGCGACGACGTCAACTTCCTCAAGCATTCGCTCGCCTGGTACGCGGGCGGCGACGCTCCCCGGATTACCTATGGCGACGTCAAGATCACCAAGTCGCAACCGGCGGTCCGGGCCTACGGCGCTTTGGGTGAGCAGGCGGAGAAGGCGGAAAAGAATCGGGAGCAAGGTGCATGAGCGCGAGCGAGATCAAGACTATCGAGATTGAGGTTCTCCGGTATCGACCGGAGCAGGACACGGAGCCATTCTGGCAGAGTTTCCAGGTGCCGTTTTCGCACGACACGTCGGTGCTCGAGGGCCTGCAGAGCATCAAGGACGACCTCGACGCTACTCTGAGCTACCGCTGGTCGTGCCGTATGGCGGTCTGCGGCAGTTGCGGAATGATGATCAGCGGCAAGCCGAAGCTGGCCTGCAGTACGTTCCTGCGCGATTTCTATCCGAACAAGGTGCAGGTGGCGCCGATGGAGCATTTCCCCATCGAGCGCGACCTGGTGATCTCGGCCGAGGGCTTCATCAGCAAGCTCGAGAAGATCACGCCGTACATTGTTCCCAAGGAGCCGCGCACGATCGAGCAGGGCGAGTACCTCCAGACACCGCTGCAGCTCAAGCAGTTTCTGCAGTACTCGGGCTGCATCAACTGCATGCTCTGCTACGCGGCCTGCCCGCAGTTCGGGAACAATCCGAAGTTTATCGGCCCGGGGCTGATGGCGCTGGTTCATCGGTACAACGTCGATTCGCGCGATGGTGCGCGTGACCAGCGCATGGAACTGGTCAACGAAGAAGATGTCGGCGTCTGGACGTGCACTGCGGTGGGTTATTGCTCGGAGGTTTGTCCCAAGAAGGTCGACCCGGCAAACGCTGTCAACCAGAACAAGGTGAACAGCGCATTGAATTACTTTGGGCGGTTCCTTAAGCCGCAGGGAGGTCAGAAATGAGCGGGCGGAAACCTTATACACGCTCGATGTCCGGATGGTGGAAGCGTGACCCGTTCTTCACCGCCTACATGGTTCGCGAGGCGACCTCGTTCATCGTGGCCGCCTATGCCATCTTCCTGTTGGTTGGACTGGTGAGGCTTGGACAGGGAAGGGAAGCGTACGACGGCTTCATGCAAGCGCTGCAGAGCCCGATCTCGGTGGTCTTCCACCTGGTCGCACTGGCGGTGTTCGTCTATCACACCTGGAGCTGGTTCCAGATCATGCCGAAGACGATGCCGATGATGTTCATTAGCGGCAAGCGGCTGGAGGGTGCAACCATTACCCGAACCGGAGTCGCGGTCGCGGTCGTGGTGACGATCGTGTTCCTGGCCTTTGTGATGGGGGTGACGCGATGAAAAGGGCAAACGATCCAATTTTCTGGCTGCCGTTCGGGGCCGGCGGAGTCCTGGCCGCGTTGTTCGGACCGGCCTTGGTCCTGATCACCGGGTTCGCGGCCCCGTTCGCCATCGGGCTGCCGCCGGATGCTCTGGGCTACGACAACATGATGGCCTTCGCTCATAACGCGCTCGGCAAGCTGTTCATGTTCGCTATCGTGGTCTTCTTTCTGTGGCACGCCGCCTTGCGGATCTACCACACGCTGCACGACTTCGGCGTGCACGTGGGCACGGTTCTGAAACTGATCATCTTCGGTGGTTCCCTGGTGGCAACGGTCATCGCTGTCTGGGCGCTGCTGGCGATTGGGTTCTGAACGGCAAGTAGCATCGCGCCAACGGCCAGCGGGCCGGGCGGGATGGAGGGATGAATGGCGCAGTTGCGCAAGCGGCCGCGCCATTATTCTGGTGGGGATGATGGTGGGCGGCAATCATGCCCGTGAGAGAATCCTCGCCACCATGAACTTCCAGCAGCTCAGGATCATCTGGGAGACTATCCGCCGCAACTTCAACCTTACAGAGGCGGCCAATGCGCTGTTCACCTCGCAATCGGGCGTTAGCAAGCACATCAAGGACCTCGAGGATGAGCTCGGCGTCGAAATCTTCGAGCGCAAGGACAAGCGGCTGCTGGGATTGACCGAACCTGGCAAGGAACTAGCCATAATCGTCGAGCAGCATGCGCTCGACGCGCAGCACATCGAACAACTCGCCGAACAGTTCGTCAACCGTGACCAGGGGCAGCTGACGATTGCCACGACCCACACCCAGGCCCAATAGGCGCTGCCCGAGGTCATAGTGGCATTCAAGAAGGAGTTTCCCAAGGTGCACCTGGCGCTGCACCAGGGCAGCCCTACCGAGATTGTCAGCCATCTGCTGGACGGACAGGCGGACATCGGCATCTGCTCGGAAGTGGTCGCGGTGAGCGAAGGCATAGCCTGCTTTTCGTACTATCAGTGGAGCCATTCGGTCATCGTGCCGCTCGGCCATGCCCTGGCTCAAATGCAGCCCCTGACGCTGGCGGCACTCGCTCAGTATCCGATCGTCACCTACCACCCGGGCTTCACCGGCCGGCGTGGCATCGATGGGTTTTGATGCCGAGCGCGACCAGGGACTGTGCCAACTGCCGGCAGCACACCTGTTCGGTTCCAACACCACCTACATCGGAGTTCGCAAGGGGCGGTTCCTGCGCGGCTTCGCGTATCGCTTCATCGAACTCTGCTCGGGCGAGCTTGATCAAGAGATTGTGCGCACCGGTATCGAACTCTAGTCGGCAGGGGTGGGGACCGGCTTGCGGGCCTCGCTTCAGCGGGTGCCGAACAGAGGGTCTCCCCGGCGACGCCCTCAGAGGGCTCCTGTTACCATTACAGCATGTCGCCGCAGGTCCTCCGGGCGGCTCAACAGGTCTATAGCTCGCCCCGTGCTTGCCGCTGATCAATCAACATTCAGTGACCGCCATCCAACCATTGGTGGCTCGCGTCATCGCACTCTGGTCAGGGGCCTGATCAAACCATCCCAACGGAGCTAAGCAGCGCGCCTCAGGCGCTGGCAGGAGAAGAATATGACTGAAGAGCATCGCAAGGCGGAGCTTCTCGAAGAGACTCTGCAACAGGTCCGGTCCCGCATGCCTGCCGACGAAGTCGAATCAGCGGTGTGCTTCATCAGCGAGTACTACCGCCAGGTAGACGCCAACGACCTGGTGGCGCGCTCGAGCGACGATCTCTATGGCGCCGCGATGTCGCATCTCCAGTTTCTGCAAAAATCCCGGGGTCAGTTGCCGAGGATCAGGGCGTACAACCCCACGGTTCCGGAGCACGGTTGGCAATCGCCGCACACCATTGTTGAGATCATCAACAACGATATGCCGTTCCTGGTCGATTCGGTGAGCCACGAGATCGGTCGCCAGGGGCTGACGATGCATCTGATCATCCACCCGGTGATGCGGGTCGATCGGGGCGCTGGCGGCACGGTAAGGCTTCCCGACGAAGATGCGGTCACCGGATCGTTGCTCTCCGTGATCCATGCCGAAGTGGACCGGCACACCGACAAGGCAGCCCTGGAGGCACTGCAGGACGGGATCGCCAGGGTGCTCGCCGACGTGCGCGCCGCGGTTGAAGACTGGCCGGCGATGGTGGCTCGAATCGCTGCGGTAATCGCGGAAGTCGAAACTGCACCGCCACCCCAGGAACGCAACCAGACCACCGAAGACTGCGCATTCCTGCGCTGGATCGCGGATGGCAACTTCACGCTCTTGGGCTACCGGGGTTATGAACTGACGCTCGAAGAAGGTGGCCGTGACATCCTGCTCGCCGTACCCGACTCGGGCCTGGGCATCCTGCGGGGCGAGAGTCCCGATGGCGGCTCGGAGAGCTTCACGATGCTTCCTCCCGAGCCCCACGCCCAGATGCGATCGCCCCAGCTGCTGGTAGTTGCCAAGAGCGATGTCCGGGCCAGCGTGCACCGCCCGAGTTACATGGATTACGTCGGCGTCAAGCGCTTCAACGAAGCCGGTGAGGTCATTGGCGAGCACCGTTTCCTGGGGCTCTTCACGTCAAGCGCCTACAACACCAATCCGACTGAAATCCCGCTGTTGCGCCGCAAGCTCTTCAACGTCATCGAGCGGGCCGAATTCCTGCCCAACAGCTATGCGGCCAAGTCGCTGCTGACCGCCCTGGAGCAGTATCCGCGCGACGAGCTCTTCCAGCTTGATCTCGAGCAGCTCTACACCACTGCCATCGGGATCGTCAACCTCGGTGAGCGCCACAAGACGCGGCTCTTCATGCGCCGCGACCCTTGGGGCCGGTTCTTCTCGTGCCTGATCTTTACGCCCCGCGAGCGCTACGACACGGCGCTGCGCGAACGGATGCAGAGACTCCTGATGGAGACCCTCGGCGGAACATCGTGCGAGCATTCAGTGCAGATTTCGGAATCGGTGCTGGCGCGCCTGCTGCTGATTGTGCACACTGCCCCTCATGCCGACCCCGAGTACGACGTCAAGGAACTGGAGGAGCGACTCGGGCAGGCAGCGCGGCGCTGGGAAGACGATCTGGCCCAGGCGCTGA
>JAHYJF010000503.1 GCA_019428955.1 Burkholderiaceae bacterium | reverse complement strand
GGCCCATCGCCAATGCGCTCTCCGGCGCGCTGGGCGGTGCGGGCGGGCTTTTTGCCAGCATCCTGCACGCGGGCGGCGGCGTCGGTGCCCCGGGCCCCGGTCGCATGGTGCCAGCGCTGGCCTTTGCCAATGCGCCGCGCATGCACGCGGGTGGCTTTGCCGGGCTGCGCCCGGACGAGGTTCCGGCAATCCTGCAACGCGGCGAACGGGTGCTGTCGCGCCGGGAGGCCGCTGGCTATGGCCAAGGCCAGCCCTCCGCGCCCGCCGTCAATGTCACCATCAACGCCCGCGATGCCGACAGCTTTCGGCAATCCAGAACACAGGTCGCCGCCGACATTGCCCGCGCGGTGTCTCTGGGCCAGAGGGGCATCTGATGGCGTTTCACGAGGTGCGGTTTCCCGACAACATCAGCCGTGGCGCACGCGGCGGGCCGGAACGGCGCACGCAGGTGGTGGAACTGGCCAGCGGCGACGAAGAGCGCAATGCCAGCTGGGCCAATTCGCGCCGTCGCTATGATGTAGCCTACGGCATCCGGCGCGCCGATGATCTGGCGGCAGTGGTGGCCTTCTTCGAGGCGAGAGGCGGCCGCCTGCACGGGTTTCGCTTCAAGGATTGGGCGGATTACAAATCCAGCCTGCCGTCGCAGCCGGTCGCCCCAACCGATCAGCACATCGGCACCGGGGATGGCGCAACGACGGTCTTTCAGCTGATCAAGCGCTACAGCTCCGGCGCCCAAAGCTGGTCCCGCGCCATCGCCAAACCTGTGGCAGACAGTGTGCGGGTGGCACTAGACGGGGTCGAGCAGGCCAGCGGCTGGACTGTCGATATAACGTTTGGGGTTGTCAGCTTTGACGCAGCGCCTGCTGCGGGCATCACCATCACCGCAGGTTTTGCTTTTGACGTGCCGGTGCGGTTTGACACCGACACGCTCGACGTCACCCTCGATATTGAGCGGCTGGGATCGATCACGTCCATTCCGCTCATCGAGATCCGGCGGTAGGGGCAGGGCCTGCACAACGCGCGGCCTACGGCCTCGGCGTGCGGGCGCGGCCAGCGTTACTCGGGCCGGGGTAAGGGCTTGCGGATCAGCGGCACGACCCGCTCCTCCGATGGCGTGGCCTGCTTCAATGCGTCCAGAAATGTGTCAACCTTCACCACATCAATTGTCAGATCGGCATCCTCCAGTGGGGCCTCCGTCGCGGCCTCTCTGTCGTCATCTGGGTCCTCGGGAATATCCTGCGTCATCATCACAGCTCTCTCCAGCAACTCGGGTCCCCAGTTAGTTGGCTGCCGTTGCGGCACATATCAAGGTTTATCCATGAAGACCCTCTCCCCCGAACTGCAGGCCCATCTCGATGAAGGCACCACCACGCTCGCCTTGTGCTGGCGGATTTCGCGCAACGATGGCGTGGCCTTGGGCTTCACCGATCATGATCGCGCTCTGGTGTTCGATGGCTGAGAACGGCAGTGCAAAAGTTTGCCACGGAAGTGGCGGGATAGTCTTGCTGCGGGCAGAGTAAAACTTTGCCACTTTGGCCCTTTCTGGCAACAGGGAGGGTGGGGGCATTTTAATCGTGGAACT
>JAHYJF010000105.1 GCA_019428955.1 Burkholderiaceae bacterium | reverse complement strand
GGCATGCCGCACCTACAACCTCCTGATGATCGAGGACCGCCGGGTCGTGGCACTGCTGTTGCACGACTGAACCGAGTCTTCCCGACCCGCCAGGCCAGGGTCCACGGCCGCGCCGCCGTGTGCTATCGTGCTGCGAAACGCCGCCCGGCGCCCGGCGCCGAATCGCCTCCTCGACCAAAAACGATGCCACTGCCCAAAGCTCCCGCGAAACCCGCAACGCTCGTCACCGTTACCCCGGAACTCGAGGCCCGACCCGACCGTACACCTGCTGCGAAACGCACCGAGCCAAGGCGGGCAGCAAGCCGCCAGGCCCCGGCGCTGCTGATGAGCGCGCCAACGCCCCTGGTTCCCAAGGCCAGCGCGAAGCCAGCACCGGCAGCCAGGATCGCCGAGGCCAACGTGCGCCCGATCGGCAGCGATGCCAAGCGGGCAAGACTCCCCGCCGAGCCGACCTCGAAAAAATCCCGCCTGGGCCGGGACGAACGTCCGGCGACACTGTTCGTGCTCGACACCAATGTGCTGATGCATGACCCGACGAGCCTGTTCCGCTTCGCCGAGCACGACATCTACCTGCCGATGATCACGCTCGAGGAACTCGACAACCACAAGCGTGGGGCCTCGGAGGTCTCGCGCAACGCCCGGCAGGTGAGCCGTTCGCTGGATGCGCTGCTGATCGCGTCGGCCTCCGAGCGGCTCGAGGATGGCCTGGCGCTGTCGGCACTGGGCAACCGCGACGCCAGCGGACAGCTGTTCTTCCAGACCCAGGCGAGCGCGGTGATGCTGCCCTCGAGCCTGCCGGTGGACAAGGCGGACAACCAGATCCTCGGCGTGGTGCGCACCTTGAGCGAACAGCATCCCGAGCGGGAGGTCGTGCTGGTGTCCAAGGACATCAACATGCGCATCAAGGCGCGCGCGCTGGGATTGCGCGCCGAAGATTATTTCAACGACCAGGTGTTGTCGGATACCGACCTGCTCTACAGCGGGGTGCTGGAACTGCCGACCGATTTCTGGGACCGCCACGCCAAGGGTATGGAATCCTGGCAACAGGCCGGCTACACCTTCTACCGCATCACCGGCCCGGCGATCGCCGGGATGACGCTGAACCAGTTCGTCCATTTCGACGGCGAAATGCAGCTCAACGCCATCGTGCGGGAAGTAACTGGCCGCACCGCGGTACTGCAGACGGCGCGCGACTACGCCCACGTCAAGAATGCGGTCTGGGGAATTACGGCGCGCAACCGCGAGCAGAACTTCGCGCTCAACCTGCTGATGAACCCCGAGATCGATTTCGTCAGCCTGCTCGGGCAGGCCGGCACCGGCAAGACCCTGTTGGCGCTGGCCGCCGGCCTGGTCCAGGTGCTGGAGAGCAAGCGCTACACCGAGATCATCATGACCCGCGCGACCGTGCCGGTGGGCGAGGACATCGGTTACCTGCCCGGCACCGAAGAAGAGAAGATGCAGCCCTGGATGGGCGCGCTCGAAGACAACCTCGAGATGCTCAACAAGACCGATCCCGGTTCGGGCGAGTGGGGCCGTACCGCCACCAACGACCTGATCCGCAGTCGGGTCAAGGTCAAGGCGCTGTCGTTCATGCGCGGCCGCACCTTCATCAACAAGTTCCTGATCATCGACGAGGCGCAGAACCTGACGCCCAAGCAGATGAAAACCCTGATCACCAGGGCCGGCCCCGGCACCAAGGTGATGTGCCTGGGCAACATCGCCCAGATCGACACGCCCTACCTCACCGAAGGTTCATCGGGCCTGAGTTACGTGGTCGAGCGTTTCAAGGGCTGGGCCCATGCCGGCCACGTCACCTTGCAGCGCGGCGAGCGCTCGCGACTGGCTGATTTCGCGGGCGACGCGCTCTGAACTGCGAATAAGCGGCGAGCCGATCAGAAGGCACCGCAAGCGCGACTGGCGACCCGCGCTCAGGTGCCGGGCGAGTAGTGGCTCTCGAACTTGGTGTGTTCGCCGACGAAAGTCAGGAGCACGGTTCCGATCGGGCCATTGCGCTGCTTGCCGATGATCAGTTCGGCCGTCCCCTTGTCGGGGGAATCCTGGTTGTAGACCTCGTCGCGATAGATGAACAGGATCAGGTCGGCATCCTGCTCGATCGCGCCCGATTCACGCAGGTCCGACATCACCGGGCGCTTGTTGGGGCGCTGCTCCAGCGAGCGATTAAGCTGCGAGAGCGCGATCACCGGGCACTTCAATTCCTTGGCCAGCGCCTTGAGCGAACGCGAAATCTCGGAGATCTCGGTCGCGCGATTCTCGCCCGAGCTGTTGGCCGACATCAACTGGATGTAGTCGACGATGATCAGGCCAAGCTGGCTGCACTTGCGCGACAGGCGGCGCGCCCGGCCGCGCAATTCAAGCGCGGTCAGTGCCGGAGTTTCGTCGATGAACAGTTGTGCGTCCTGCATCTTCTGGATCGCGCTGGTCAGCCGCGGCCAGTCATCGTCGAGCAGCCGACCGGTGCGCAGCCGCTGATGATCGAGCCGCCCCACCGAGCACAACAGGCGGTGCGCCAGCTGGGCGGCGCCCATCTCCATGCTGAACACCGCCACCGGCATCTGCAGTTCCAGCGCGACGTGCTCGGCGATGTTCAGGCTGAGCGCCGTCTTGCCCATCGACGGCCGTCCGGCAACGATCACCAGGTCGCCGGGCTGAAGCCCCGAAGTCTTGCGATCGAGATCGACGTAGCCGGTCGCGACGCCGGTGACGTCGCTGTGGTTGTCCTGGTCGTAGAGTGTCCCGATGCGCTCGACGACTTCGGCGAGGACATCGGAAATACCCTGGAAACCGGTCTGCCCGCGCGCCCGATCCTCGGAGATCGCCAGCATCTTGGCCTCGGCCTCGTCGAGCAGCTGCCTGGTTTCGCGCCCCTGCGGATTGAGCGCCGTGGTGGCGATTTCGTCCGAGGTGGCGATCAGGCGGCGCAGCACCGAGCGATCGCGGACGATCTCGGCATAGCGGCGGATGTTGGCCGCAGAGGGAGTTCCCTGAGCCAGCGAATTGAGGTAGACCAGACCGCCGCCGACTTCCTCGGCCTTGCCCGCCGACTGCAGGGCCTCGAACACGGTGACGACATCCGCCGGCCGGTTCTTGGCGATCATCGCGCTCACCTGCTCCCAGATCAGCCGGTGGTCATAGCGGTAGAAGTCTTCGCTGCGCAGGACGTCGGAGATCCGGTCGAAGGCGGTATTGTCGAGCAGCAGCCCGCCGATAACAGCCTGTTCGGCCTCGACCGAATGCGGCGGCAGGCGCAATGCCGCGATCTGGGGATCGGTTCTTGGTGATGCTTGAGGTGCCGCTGACATAGTGTTCAGTGTAGGAGAAATCACGGCCGCGAGGTACGGCGGAAAACACGAGGGGCGCCGCAGCGCCCCCCTGTCCAGACTCAATATTCCGGCGTTCCCCAGTGACGGGAAGCACCGCTCTCGGGTGCAGCCGGCGCCTACCCCTCGGCCACTACCGTGACCGTGATCTCGGCAGTGATGTTGGCATAGATACCGACCTCGAGCTTGAATTCGCCAACCGTCTTGAGCGGACCGTCGGGCATGCGGATCGTGCCACGCTCGATCTCGACGCCATACTTGGCCAGGCCCTCGGCGATGTCGGCGTTGGTCACCGAGCCAAACAGCCGCCCGTCCGGGCCGGCGTTGGCAACGATCTGCAACGCAGCCCCGTTGATGCGATCGGCCAGTGCCTGGGCAGCGGCGGTCTTTTCAGCCTGGACCCGTTCGAGTTCGGCGCGCCGCGCCTCGAATTCCACCAGGGCCGCCGAAGTGGCCCGGCGGGCCTTGCCCGAGGGGATCAGGAAATTACGGGCGTAGCCGTCCTTGACCTTGACGACGTCGCCGAGCTGGCCGAGACCCTCGACCCTATCGATAAGAATGACTTGCATCTTGGCTTCTCCCCTCAATGCGAGTCGGTGTAGGGCACCAGAGCGAGGAATCGAGCCCGCTTGATGGCCACCGACAGTTGACGCTGGAAACGCGCCGTGGTCCCGGTCAGCCGGGCGGGGATGATCTTGCCGTTCTCGGCGACAAAATCCTTGAGGACATCAATGTCCTTGTAGTCGATCCACTCGACCTTCTCGGCAGTGAACCGGCAAAACTTCTTGCGCTTGAACAGCGCGACCTGACCTGGGCGTTTACCCTTGCGATCCTTGCGGTCCTTGGAACCGCGACGAAAACCAGCCATGGAGTACCTCTCTAGCTATCAATTTCAAGAAATTCGTTTACGTGTAGCGCGACGACCTTGCCGCCGCGCCGCCTCAGAGCGATGAATCCGGCCAGATGAAGCGCGCGTCCCAGTGGCAGGCGATCCGCACGTTCTGCCACCGCACCGGCAAAAACCGCCTGCAACTCGAACTCGACCGACCTGGCACGTGATGCTTCCATCTGCCGCGATTCGTGCCGCACACTGGCCGTCAGCATCGCAATCCCTGCCGGCGTGAAGCGCAACGCATCGCGCTCGCACAGCACCGCATCGATTTCGAGCCGGTTGGCAACCGCAGCAGGTGACATCAGATCAACCATGTCGCGAGATGCGGTGAGCGCGGCAACGAATGGACGGCTGGGGCATAGCGCCGCAATCAGCCCTGCTCTTCCTCGACCACCGCGGGGCCCTTGCGCGCCTCGTCCTTCTGGATTTGCTTCCACATCGGCGACGGCCCGGTTTCGGCTTTCTTCATCGCTACGATGAGGTGGCGCATCACGGCGTCATTGAACTTGAACGCATGCTCGAGTTCGCTCAGGGTTTCGGTGCCGCACTCGATGTTGAACAGCACGTAGTGGGCCTTGGCGATCTTCTCGATCGGATAGGCCAGCTGGCGCCGCCCCCAGTCCTCGAGTCGGTGCACTTTTCCTTGCTGGGATTCGACGATGCCGCGGTAACGCTCGATCATCGCCGGGACTTGTTCACTCTGGTCAGGGTGAACAATGAATACAATCTCATAGTGACGCATGCAATCTCCTTGTTGGTAGCTCGGCCGCGTCGGGACCTGGCCCCGACGTCACCGATTCCTTGTGGACAGTGGCCGCAGCGCGACGCGTCATCATCGGCTGGCGGCAAGGAACCGAGGATTATAACCCGTTCATGAAGACGAGCCAAGGCAGCAAGAGCAGCATCATCCCGCAGGCAATTCGACGCCTTGGTCCGGCCACCCAGGCCTCGTTCAAGGGCCTGTCGTACGCCTGGCGCAACGAAGCGGCGTTCCGCCACGAGGCGCTGCTGCTGGTGGTTGGCATCGCCGTCACGCTCTGGCTCGACGCCCCCTGGGCGGCGCGGGCGGCCCTGATCGCGAGCCTGTTGCTGGTCCTGGCGGTGGAATTGCTCAACTCGGCCATCGAGGCGATAGTCGACCTGGTGAGCCCCGGGTATCACGAGCTGGCCGGTCGCGCCAAGGATCTCGGCAGCGCCGCCGTGCTGGTCGCCCTGGTGCTCGCTGGTGGCACCTGGCTGGCAGTGTTAGGCTGGCTCTTCATGCACTGAGGCAAGCACATCAATGGCACAAGGGCAACCTGAGCGATGGTCACGAGACGAACCGTATTGAAGGCCGGGCTGGGCGGCGCGGTGCTGCTGGCGCTGGGCTCGACTGCCGCGCTGCTGATCGGCCGCGACCCGGTGCGCGACCGGGAGCAAGTGCTGCGGGCGCTAATTCCGGCGGTTCTCGACGGTGCCTTGCCGCTGGACGAACCGCAACGCTCGGCGGCGATTTCGGCCACGCTCAACGACACCCTGGTGGCGCTCAACGCTCTGGCACCCGAAACCCAACGTGAACTGGCGCAACTTTTCGCCCTGCTCGCGCTTCCCCCCTTGCGCCGGGTGCTGGCCGGCGTCCCGGTCAACTGGAACAGCGCTTCGGTCGCCGAGGTCAGTGAGTTCCTCAGCAGCTGGCGCACCCACCGCCTCGGCCTGCTCCAGGGCGCCTATCACGGCCTGAATGAACTGGTTATCGGCCCGTGGTACGCGCAGCCTGGCCACTGGGAAGCGATCGGCTACGCCGGACCACCATGAGCGACCGACGAAGCCCAGGCAGGAGCAGGCGGTGAGCGACTTTCCGGATCCGGTGGCGGCAGGCCTGGCGCGCGGTTGGCGGGTGCTCGACGCTGGTGCGAGCGAGCGGCCGGAGCACATCGAATGCGACGTGGCGATCGTCGGCAGCGGCGCGGGCGGGGCCATCAGCGCGGCGGTGCTGGCGGGAAGCGGCTTGCGGGTAGTGGTTATCGAGGAAGGGCCGCTGCGCAGTTCGCGCGACTTCAACATGCTCGAATCGCAGGCCTATCCGCAGCTCTACCAGGAATCGGCCGCCCGCAAGACCAGCGACAAGGCAATCAACATCCTGCAGGGACGCTGCGTCGGCGGCTCGACCACGGTCAACTGGACCTCGTCGTTCCGCACTCCGCCGGCCACCCTCGAGTATTGGCAGCGGCACTACGGGCTGAGCAGCTTCGGGGTCGAACAGCTTGCGCCGTGGTTCGAACAGCTCGAACGCTACCTCTCGGTCGAGCCGTGGATGATGCCGGTCAATGCGAACAATGACATCCTGCTGCGCGGCGGGCAGCGGCTGGGGATCGCGGTCGGGACGGTGCCACGGAACGTCCGCCGATGCCTCGACCTGGGCTACTGCGGGATGGGCTGCCCGGCCAATCGCAAAGCGGCGATGCTCGACACGGCGATTCCCGCCGCGCTTGAGCGCGGTGCCACCCTGCTCACCAGGGCGCGAGCCACCCGACTGGTGATGAACGCCGGCCAGGCAAAGTCGCTCGAGATCGACTGGCTCGATGAGACCGGGCTGCGGCCGAGCGGCCGACGCTCGTCGGTAAGCGCGCGCCATTTCGTGCTCTCGGGCGGCGCCATCAACACGCCGGCTCTGCTGCTGCGATCCAAGGCTCCGGACCCCCACAGCCTCACCGGCCGGCGCACTTTCCTGCACCCGACGGTGGTCTCGGCGGCGGCATTCCCGCAACGTGTCGACGGCTACCAGGGAGCGCCGCAGGTCTATTACAGCGATCACTTCCTCGAGCGCGACGCGATCGACGGGCCGGTGGGCTACAAGCTCGAGGTTGCGCCGCTGCATCCGGTGCTCACCGCGACCATTCTGCAGGGGTTCGGCCGCGAACACGCCGAGCGGATGCGCAACTTCACCCATACCAATGCGCTGATCGCCTTGCTGCGCGACGGTTTCCACCCCGAATGTCCCGGCGGCACGGTCAAGCTGCACGACGATGGCAGCCCGGTACTGGACTATCCGCTCACCGATTTCCTGTTCGAGGGGGCCCGCCGCGCACTGTTGTCGATGGCCGAGATCCAGTTCGCCGCCGGCGCCCATACGGTCTATCCGATCCATGAAATGGCGCTCGGCTACAGCTCCTGGTCACTGACCAAGGCGGCGATCATGGCTCTGCCAATGAAACCACACCTCACCCGGGTGGTGTCGGCGCACGTGATGGGCGGCTGCCCGCTTTCGGCCGACGAACGCACCGGCCTGGTCGGTCCCGACGCCCGCCACCGCCACCTCGAGAACGTCTCGATCCACGACGCCTCGATCTTCCCGACCTCGCTGGGCACCAATCCGCAGCTGACGATCTTCGCGCTTTGCGCCCGAGCCAGCGCCACGTTGGCGCGGCAACTTACCGGACGGGTGCCAGACCCGCTCGCCTGAGCAGAGCCCGGCCCGAGCATGCAAGCCCGCATCCTGAAATCGCTGCTGCTGCTGGCGGGGGCAAGCCTGATCGCCGCGGCGCTGGCGCACTGGTGCGGCTGGCCGGGGCCCTGGGCGGCGCTGGCCGGGGCCGCCGCGATCCTGGCCACGCACGCCACAGTGCTGGGCTGGGAGTTCATCTTCGCTGGTCGAATTGCCCGGACACACGCCACCGAACCGGGGCCGGAGAACTCCCGCACGAGCGAGATGGCGGCACCGCCGGGCTGGGAGAGGAGTCCGGCGCTACGCGCCTGGCTGGGCGAGATCGTGGCCTCGCTGCGGGCCTTCTTTCAGTCGCAAATCTGGTTTGGAGACCGCGAACTGCCGACCGCCGCGACCGCACGGAAGATTCCGGTACTGCTGGTGCACGGCTACTTCTGCAACCGCGCCCTGTGGCGTCCGCTGGCCAAGCGCCTGGCCGAACGTGGTCATCCGGTCGGATCGGTAAACCTCGAACCGGTGTTCGGCTCGATCGACGACTACACGCCGATTGTTGCCGCCGGCATAGAAAGACTGCTCGCGAGCAGCGGTGCCGATCGGGTGGCGCTGGTCGGCCACAGCATGGGCGGATTGGCGGCGCGGGCCGCGCTGCGCCAGGCCGGGACCGACCAGGTCGCAGGGCTGGTGACGCTCGGCACGCCGCACCGCGGCACGCTGTACGCCCGGCGCGCGCTCGGTCGCAACGCCGCGCAGATGCGCCCGGGCAGCGAATGGCTGGGCGCACTGGCCGCGGCAGAGCCCGATGATGGTTATCCCAAGGTCACGGTGATCCTGACACACCAGGACAATATCGTCGTGCCGGCGCAACCGCAGAGCCTGCCCGGTGCGCGAACGATCGCGTTCACCGGACTGGGACACGTCGAACTGATCTACGCGCCAGCGGTCCATCAGGCTGTGTGCGCAGCGCTCGATGTACTGGCGCCGGCAACCGGCTAGGCCAACAACCTATATCCTGTCGGCCATGGCACTAGTCTCGGTTTCTTCGGCCCACCTGGCGTTCGGCCTCCATGCGCTGCTCGACGGCGCCGATTTCAGCATCGAAGCCGGCGAACGGGTCGCTCTGATCGGGCGCAACGGTTGCGGCAAGTCCACCCTGCTGCGCATCCTGGCGGGCGAAGAGGATCTCGACGACGGGCTGGTGGTGCGGGACTCCGGAATCCGCGTGGCGAGGGTCGCGCAGGAGCCGAAGTTCGAACCCGGCAACACCGTCTTCGAGGCAGTTGCAGCCGGCCTCGCGGTCGAGGTCGCGCAGATCGAGCGCTACGAGCAGCTGAGCGCAGCGCTCGCGAGCGCCCACGACACCACGCCGCTGCTCGAGCAACTCCATGAACTCCAGGTTGAACTCGAGGCGAGCGGTGCCTGGTCGGTCCGATCGCGCATCGAAAGGGTGATCGATCGTCTCGGCCTCGAACCCCGCGCGCTGCTGTCGACCCTCTCGGGCGGCACCCGCAAGCGCGTAGCGCTCGCCCGGGCACTGGTCTCGGAGCCCGACCTGCTGCTGCTCGACGAGCCCACCAACCACCTCGACCTGTCGTCGATCGCGTGGCTCGAAGACCTGCTGCTGGGCTACGCCGGCGCCATCATCGTGATTACCCACGACCGGCGCTTCCTCGACCGGATCGCGACCCGGGTGGTCGAGCTCGACCGCGGCCGCCTGCTCAGCTATCCCGGCAACTATGCTTCCTACCAGCGTTTCAAGAACGAGCAACTCGCCACGGAGCGAACCGTGGCCGAGAAATTCGACAAGGTACTGGCGCAGGAAGAAGTCTGGATCCGCCAGGGGGTCGAAGCCCGCCGCACCCGCAACCAGGGCCGGGTCTTGCGGCTCGAGGCTCTGCGCCGCGAACGCGCCGCGCGGCGCGAGCGCAGCGGTCAGGTGCGGCTCGACATCTCCGCCGGCGAACGTTCCGGCAAGCTGGTCGCGGAATTGATCGGGGTCTCGAAATCCTTCGGCGCGAACACCGTGGTGCGCGATTTCTCGACCACCATCGTGCGCGGCGACAAGATCGGCGTGATCGGCAACAACGGGGTCGGCAAGACCACCCTGCTGCGCCTGATCCTGGGCGAACTGGCGCCTGACGCCGGCACGGTGCGGCTCGGCTCCGGCCTGCAGATCGCGTATTTCGACCAGATGCGCCGGGCGCTGGACGACGACGCCACACTGGCCGACACCATCAGTCCGGGATCGGAGTGGATCGAGATCGGTGAACGGCGCACCCACGTGATCAGCTATCTCGGCGACTTCCTGTTCCCGCCCGAGCGCGCCCGCGCGCCGGTGCGCTCACTCTCGGGCGGCGAGCGCAACCGTCTGTTGCTGGCCCGGCTGTTCGCCCGCCCGGCCAACGTGCTGGTCCTGGACGAACCGACCAACGACCTCGACATCGACACCCTCGAGCTGCTCGAGGCACTGCTGCAGGAATATGCCGGCACGCTGTTCCTGGTCACCCACGATCGCGACTTCCTCGACAACGTCGTCACCCAGACCATCGTTGCCGAAGGCAACGGCCGCTGGGTCGAGTATGCCGGCGGCTATGACGACTGGATTCTGCAGTCGGGACGCACCGCGCGCTCGAGTGAAGAAACAGCGCCGCTGCGCGAACCCGCGCCGGCGCGGCGCCAGCTTGAACGCTCGGCACCGGAACCGGGCAGCGCACGGCTGAGCTGGCGCGAACAGCGCGAGCTGGAAGGCCTTCCGGCGCGCATCGCTGCGCTCGAGGAAGAGCAAAGACTCTTGCACCGGCGCCTGGCCGATCCGGCGCTGTACCGTGGCGAGGAATCGGGCGAAGAGGTGCGCGACGCCAAGACCCGCGCCGATAACATCGAGGTCGAACTGCTCGAGTACCTCACGCGCTGGGAAGATCTCGAGTCGCGCAACTCCTGAGCGGGCCGCGCCGTAGCCGATCAGGGCGCGCCGCCCGCCAGACGCCACCCGAGCAAACCGGTGCGCTCGGTGACGCGGCCGGCGGCATCGCACAGCGCC